>CALGAS010000235.1 GCA_937959175.1 uncultured bacterium
GCGTTGGCAAGACGACCACGTCGGTAAACCTCGCTGTCGCCCTGTAGCGAGCCGGGCGGAACGTCTGCCTGGTCGATCTCGATCCCCAGGCCCATGCCACCCTCCATGTCGGTGTCGCCCCGGGTGGCAGCGGCCCGTCGGCCTTCGATGTGCTGGCCGGTGGCCGGCCGCTCGCCGAGGCGATGGTGCAGGTCTCCGAGACGCTCGCCGTCGTTCCCTCCCACATCGATCTCTCCGCGGTCGAAATGGCCCTGGCCGGCCAGCCCGGTCGAGAGACGATCCTCCGGGAACGCATTGCGGCTGACCCACGGTGCCAGGGCGGCCTCGGCGAGCGAGCGGCTGGCAGCGAACTGGTCAGCAGCGAACTGGTCGGCAGCTCCTTCGATTACATGGTGATCGACTGCCCGCCGTCGCTCGGCCTGCTCTCGCTCAACGCGATGGCGGCCGTCAACGAGGTCCTCCTGCCGCTGCAGCCTCATTTCCTGGCGTTGCACGGTTTCAGCAAACTGCTCGAAACGGTCGAACTGGTGGCGGAACACGTCAACCCGCGGCTGCGGCTCCTGGGCGTCGTGCTCTGCCTGTACGAGGCGGGCACCCGGCTGGCCGGTGAGATCGGCCGCGATGTCGAGGAGTTCTTCGCCGCGGCAGACGGGGCTCATCCGGCCTGGGCCGGTGGTCGGCTTTTCGCGGCCCGGATCCGCCGCAACATCAGGCTGGCCGAGGCGCCGAGTTTCGGGCAGTCGATTTTCGACTATGCCCCCACGTCCCATGGTGCCCAGGACTACCAGGCCCTCGCCGCCGAGGTCGATCAGCAGACTCAGGCGGCCGTTGGGTCGACCGACCGGGTTGCCGCCTGAGCCGCTCCGCGAGCGGTCTCTTCCGGCGTGCCTCCCGGCAGGTCCGGGCCGTAGAGCTCGGGCATCCACCAGTAGTTCGGCTCGGCTGGATCGAGGCCCCGAAGGATTTCCGTGGCGTCAAAGGCCTCGGCCGACAGAAACCCCGGCTCTCCGTCGATCGCCAGGCCGGCTGAGGCGGCGGCCGCGGGGGCTGCCGACCGGAACGGTCGCGGCGGATTCAGCGGATTCGTTCGAAGCATAGGGGGGCGATTCGTGAAAATGCCGAAAGAGAGAGGGACGTGGCTGCCGGATGGAGTGTGTTGTCGGAAGCCGGGGCGGCGTAGGCCAGTTTTCGAATTTCCGACCGGGTCGGGACGTCGAGTGTGCTCCCCGGGGTATGGGTAATCAAGGAAGCCTGCGCAGAAAAAGAAGACGCTGCCGCATGTGACGGGAACGGGATGGCCGGGGTACATTGCCTGAAATGATTCACGACCGGGGGTTTAACGCGGGCGGGAAAGGGTGCGGGCAGCGAGATTCTTCGTCTGGCCGGTGGTGGTCGTTTGCCCTCCCGAGGGCTGTCGCCAGGCCGACCATTCGCAGGCTGCTAACGCTCCTGGTCGCTTTCGTGCTCTGGGCCGGCTGGACAGGCGGCCTGGCGGCGACCGCTGCCGAAGACGGCTTCCGCACGCTGGCCCCTGGTGTGCTCACGGTCGTGCCCCCTGACCGGTCGGCCGACGAGGCGGTGCCCAGGGGGCCTCTGCTCGAGATCACCGAGGGGCTCAAGGACCTGCGGTGGACTCCCGCCCGTGTAGCGGGAAGCACCACGCTGACGGCCAGGGCGGAGCGGCTCGAATATCCCCGCGACATCTGGTGCCTGGAGTTCGCCTTCAAGGCCCCGCGGCGGATAGCGGTCGAGGTGCCGGCCCCAGACGGACGGATGCGAAGAACCACCGTCTGGTATCTGGTCTATCGCGTCCGCAACGTCGGGGGACGGCGGGTGCTCGTGGGCGAGAACGCCGAGGGTGAGCCCGATCCCGCCCAGCGGACCGTGGAAGCGTTTGAAGAACCGATCCGATTCCTTCCGCACTTCGTGCTGGAGAGTCGCGAGGGACTCTCCAGCGAGGAAGGCCTGGTCGCCTACCGGGGCTATCTCGACCGCCTGATGCCCGCGGCCATGGCCGCCATTCGCCGCCGGGAGGATCCGGCCCGAACCTTTCTCGACTCGGCGGCGATGGCGGCCGATGAAATCCAGCCGGGCGAGGAGCGGTGGGGTGTGGCGACCTGGGAGGGGATCGACCCGCGAATCGACTACTTCTCGATCTACGTGCGTGGTCTGACCAATGCCACGCGGTGGAGGAAAAAGCCCGGCAGCGTCATCGGCCCGAACGATCCGCCCGGCAGCAAGATGGAACAGACGCTCGAGAGCCTTCGGCTCGACTTCTGGCGGCCAGGCGAGGCCGACGGCGACGAAGACATCCAAATCGGCTACCGCGGCATGTTCGAGCGGATGGCCCTGGGCGGCAGTATTCTCAAGGCTATCGGCTGGCCGGACTATGCCCGTTGCCAGCCGGCGGTCGGTCTGCGGCGGGCAGGACTTGCCTGGGATGATCCAGGACTCCAGGAGCCGGTCGGACAAGGGGCGGCGACCAGTTACTTGCCCGTGGCGACCGTATTGACAGCCCTCGACGGCATGGCCGACTCAGCGGCGAGGAACATGGCGGCCAGGGAGGTGTTTGGCGATGTTGGTGTCGAGACGATTGGCCGCCTCGTCGAGGAGGCGGGCGGTCAGGTGGCCGAACCTCGCGACCGCCAACGCCGAGCGGCACTCGAGCCGATGGGTCTTGCTCCAGAGGACTTCGCTCGCCAGCCGCTGAAGGCCCTGGCCGGGGCCATCCGGGCCCTCGACGATTCGGCCGATCCCGCCATGCGGCGGCAGCGGGCCGCGGCCGTCTTTGGCGAGGCTGCCGGGCGACTCGACTGGCTGCGGCAGTCGGCGATCCAGGCAAGGGTGTTGGCAACGCTTGACGTCACGGCGGCGGATCCTGCCGCGTTGTCCCGCCTCGATGCCCGGGCGGCTTTCGACGCGGTTGCGGATGCCGTCGACGAGGTCGAGGAAGAAGACCGGCCGAAAATCCTCATGGGGTTGTTCGGCCCACTTGGCCCCGAGCTCTTCAGCCAGGCCCGTGCGGTTCACGAGGGCGTTTCTTATTCCTGGGGTCACCGCTACGAGTACGCCCAGGAGTAAGCGTGCGGCCGCTTTGAACACGGCGGCCAGAACCGGCCACCGTCCGCGGGAGTCGCGGTGGCGGCCACGTCCCTGCGAGCGGAAATCGGGCGATTCCCGGGCTGGAACGGTAGCCCCTTGAGTTGGCCGCCGAGACGCGGTGCAATCAGGCAGTGGAGAAGCTATTCTTGTGCCCTCAGAGGGCCGCGGCAGGGTGTGCCGCAGACCACCAGACATCACCGAGCGAAGCGATGGCACACAAAAAAGGTCAGGGTTCGAGCCGCAATGGTCGCGATTCCAACGCCCAGCGGCGGGGCGTCAAGAAGTTCGGCGGGCAGGCCGTCCGGGCGGGCAACATCCTCGTTCGCCAGGTCGGCACGAAGTTTCATCCCGGCCAGAATGTCGGGATGGGCTCTGACTACACCCTCTTCGCCCTCTCCGACGGCACGGTCATGTTCGACCGCGAGGGCCGCCGCGTGAACGTGGTGGCCGCGGCCACGGCCTGAGCCCGGGGTCCAGCCGGAAGGCCAAGGCGTGTTCGTCGATCGTGTCCAGATCGAAGTGGCGGCAGGGCACGGTGGCCGTGGCATCTGCAGTTTCCGGAGGGAGAAGTATGTCCCCCGCGGTGGTCCCGATGGCGGTGACGGCGGCCATGGCGGAAGTGTGATCCTGCGGGCCAAGGCGGGGGTCGACTCGCTGGCGGCCCTCTCGCAGCGGCGGCAGTGGCGGGCGAAAGACGGCGTGGCCGGCGGGCCGTCCAACTGCCAAGGAGCCCGCGGCAGCGACCTCACCATCCTGGTACCCCCCGGCACGATCGTGATCGACGAGGCGACCGGGCTGGTGCTCAAAGACCTGTCCGGCGATGGCGAGGCGATCGTAGCCGCCCGCGGTGGGATCGGCGGCCGGGGCAATGCCCACTTCAAGTCGTCGACCAACCGGGCTCCCCGGGAGGCAACCCCGGGCGAGCCGGGAGAACATCGGCAACTCACCCTGGAACTCAAGGTGATCGCCGACGTCGGCTTGGTCGGCAAGCCCAACGCCGGCAAGAGCACGCTCCTCTCCCGGCTCTCCCGGGCCCGACCGGAGATCGCTGATTACGCGTTTACCACCAAGACCCCGATCCTCGGGATCGTCGCCCTCTCGCCCGACCGCAGCTTTGTCTTGGCCGACCTCCCCGGGCTGATCGAAGGGGCCCATGCGGGCGTTGGCCTCGGCCACGAGTTTCTCAGGCACGTGGAGCGGGCCGGGATTCTCGTGCACGTCGTCGAGCCGGCGCCGGTGGACGGGTCCGACCCGCTGGCCAACTACCAGGCGATCCGGGAGGAGCTGGTGCGGTACGATGCAGATCTGGGCCAGCGACCGGAGATTCTCGTCGTGAGCAAGTGTGAACTGCCTGAGGCGGAGGCGGTCCGCGAGGCCCTCGCCCGGGTTGCCGATCGGGAGGTTCTGGCGATCAGCAGCGCGACCGGCGAGGGGCTCGACGCCCTCCTCCGGGCGGTCGCCGTCGAGCTCGACCGCCGGGAGCCGGGCCGATGACCGCGGGCCAACCGCCACCGGCTGCCCCGAATCCGGGCCGCGGGATCTGCTCGGGCGACACCGTGCTCCTGGCCGATGTTGGCAACTCCCGGATCAAGCTGGCCCGGCTGGACGCCGCGGCCCCGGGGGCCGCGGCGGGCGGCCACGGGCTGCCGGTGATCACTCGCCGTCAGGATCTCGACAGCCATCGTTTCCATCCCGATAACCTCGAACGTTGGCTCCTGGCCGCCGCTCCCGGGCCGGCGGTGATCCTGGTGGCGAGCGTCTACGAGGGAGCGGCGGCGCGGCTCGAGGCCGCCGTCGCCGAGATCTCGGCCACCCGCCATCGGCCGATTCGGCAGCGGCGGATCGGCCACACCGACCTCCCTCTGGAAGTTCGGCTGCCCGAGCCGCACCGGGTCGGGATCGACCGGCTGGCCGGGGCAGCGGCGGCGGGGCTGGTCACGCCTGCTGGCACCGCCGCCGTGCTCGTCGATTGCGGCACCGCGACTACCGTCGATCTTGTCTCGGCCGACGGAGCGTTTCTCGGCGGGGCGATCCTGCCGGGGCCGCTCCTGATGGCCCGGGCCCTGGCCGAGGGCACCAGCCGGCTGCCGGCCGTCGCCGCTTTGGCGGGCGGCGAGTTGCCGACAATGCCGGGCCGTTCCACCGACGAGGCGATTGCCGCCGGCGTCGGGCTGGGCATGCGGGGCGCGATCGCCCGCCTCGTCGCGGCCGGCCGGGAGGCTTTGGGGGGCGAAGCGATCACGATCCTGACCGGGGGCTGGGCCAGTTCGGTCCGCGATGCCCTGTCGGAAGCCACCGAGATTCCCGACCTCGTGCTAACCGGCGTCGCCCTGGCGGCAGCCCGGGCCTGTGCCCGGTGAGCCCGGCGACGACCGGTGCGTTTTCCCCGACCGGGCAGCCGCTGATAAACTGCATGACGCAGTCGTTGGAAGACAGCCCTCCGCCCCAGGATTTCCGCCTTCCCCGTGACCAAGGATCGCCCGCCACCGTCAGCCCTCCCGGCCGGGCAGGATCGTGCGCTGGAGTTGGCCCTTCTGTCAGCCCGGGTCGCGGAGGAGACGCGGGGCAGCGACGTGCATGTGCTCGACCTCCGCGAACTGACGCCAGTGGTCGATTTCTTCGTGATCGCGACCGGCTCGAGCCGCCGGCAGATGCATGCGATGGCCGATGAGATCGAGAAGGTCGTCACGCAGGATCTGGCCGACGAGAAGCGGGGCAGCGAGGGCTACGAGGAGGGCCGCTGGATCGTCCTCGACTACGGCGACGTGATGGTGCATCTCTTCGATCCCGAGGCCCGCGAGTACTGGGATCTCGACGGTCTCTGGAGCGACGCCGCGCGGGTCTCGCTGCCGGAGGCTGCCGGCGACGCCGGAGCGCCGCCGCAATGACTTCCGGTCGATCAGAGCAGCCTCCACGCGCGGTGGGCGAACTGCCGTCCCGCGTCAACTTTCGGGCCTCGCTGCGGGCCATGTTTGCCGCGGCCCTCGAGGGGCTGGCGGCCGATGGTGTGATCGCAGTCGCGCCGGACGATCTGCCGGGGCTCCTCCAGCAGGTCCGCGAATCGGCCGACCCGAAGCACGGCGACTATTCCGGCACGATGGCGATGGGGCTGGCCAAGCGGGCCGGCCGCAAACCGCGGGAACTCGCCGCCGAGATCATCCGGCGGCTCGAGGTCGTGCCCGGCTACGCCGGCCTCTTCGAGCCACCGGGTGATCCGGTCGGGCCGGGCTTCATCAACGTCCGCGTCAAGGACGAGGCCCTCGCGGCGGCGGTCACGGCGGCGGTGGCCGACGATCGGCTCGGGGTGGCGGCGGTGGCCGAGCCGCAGACGGTCGTGATCGACTTCTCGAGTCCCAACGTCGCCAAGCCGATGCACGTCGGCCACATCCGCTCGACCGTGATCGGCGACGCCCTCGCCCGGATCCTCCGGTTTCGGGGCCACCAGGTGATCACCGACAACCATCTCGGCGACTGGGGCACGCAGTTCGGGATGATCCTCTGGGGCTGGAAGCACTGCCGCGACGAGGCGGCCTACGCGGCCAACCCGACGGCGGAGCTCGGCCGGCTCTACCGACTCGTCCGCAAGGTGGCCGACGCCAAGCCCGAGGAACTCGCCGCCGATCCCGAGGCGGCCGCCCTGGCGGCGGCCCATCCGGAAGCGGGCCGCGAGGTGCTCGCCGAGACCGCCCGGCTCCATGCCGGCGACGCCGAGAACCGCGGGCTCTGGGAGCAGTTCATGCCGGTCTGCCTGGCCGAGATCGAGCGGCTCTACCGGCGGCTTGACGTCTCGTTCGACCACCAGCTCGGCGAGAGTTTCTTTCAGCCGATGCTGGCAGGCGTGGTCGACGACCTGCTCGCGTCTGGCCTGGCCCGGGAGAGCCGCGGGGCGGTCGGGGTGTTTCTCGACGGCGAGGAGGAGCCGCCACTGTTGATCCGCAAGGCCGACGGGGCCTTTCTCTATGCCACCACCGACTTGGCGACGATTCAGTGGCGGCTCGAGCACTGGCGGCCCGACCGGATTCTGTACGTCGTCGACCACCGCCAGGGCCGCCACTTCGAGCAGGTCTTCGAGACGGCCCGCCGCCAGGGGCTCGGCGACGTCGAGCTGGTCCACGTCGGCTTCGGGACGGTCCTCGGTGACGACGGCCGGCCCTTCAAGACCCGGGCCGGTGACACTGTCGGCCTGGAGGCGTTGCTCGACGAGGGGGTCGAGCGGGCGGCGCGCGTGGTCGCCGAGGCGGGCCGCGGCGAGATGGACGAGCAGATGCGGCAGCGGGTCGCCGAGACGGTCGGGATCGGGGCGATCAAGTACGCCGACCTCTCCCAGAACCGCACGACCGACTACGTCTTCAGCTTCGACAAGATGCTCCAGCTGACCGGCAATACCGCCGCCTACATGCAGTACGCCGTGGCCCGGGTCGAGGGCATCTGCTCAAAGGGCCGCGTCGACCGCGAGGCCGTCCGTACGGCGGCCGGCTGCGTCCGGCTCGAGGCCGCCCAGGAGCGGGCCCTGGCCCTGGCCCTGGTCCGGTTCGCCGAGGTGCTCGAGGACGTCGAGGCCGACAACCGGCCCAACCTGCTGACCGCCTGGCTCTATGACCTGGCCGGCCACTACTCCAGCTTTTACGACTCCCTGCCGGTCCTCAAGGCCGAGGGAGACGCCTGCTCGAGCCGCCTGGCTCTCTGCGACCTCACCGGCCGGGTGCTCCGCCACGGCCTCGGCCTGCTGGGCATCGGCACCGTGGAGCGAATGTGATGCGAAAAAAGGGGACATCCCCCGTTTCCCCGCACCACGTGATTCGAAAAAGGGGACATTCTGCTTTTTCGGGAGACCGTTCAAGATGAACCGATTGAGGCGACGGAAAAAGCAGAATGTCCCCTTTTTCTGAGAAGACGACCGCATGAGCACGCCGATCGAATCGATCCGCAACATTGGCATCGTGGCCCACATCGATGCCGGCAAGACGACGCTCACCGAGCGGATGCTCTTCTATTCCAAGTCGAGCCACCGGCTTGGCGAGGTCGACCGCGGGACGACGATCACCGACTTCGACCCCGAGGAGCAGGAGCGGGGGATCACGATCTACTCCGCGGCTGTCTCGTTCCGCTGGGGCGACGCGCTCGTGAACCTGATCGACACGCCGGGCCACGTCGACTTCACCGCCGAGGTCGAGCGGAGCCTGCGGGTGCTCGACGGGGCGGTGGTCGTGTTCAGCGGCCGGGAGGGGGTCGAGGCCCAGAGCGAGACGGTCTGGCGGCAGGCGGACCGCTACGGGGTGCCCCGGCTGGCCCTCGTCAACAAGCTCGATCGCGAGGGTGCCGACTTCTTCGGCGTCGTCAAGCAGATCGAGGAGCGGCTCAAGGCCCGGCCGCTGGTGCTGCAGGTGCCGCTCGGCATGGGCCCGCCCCACGTTGCCGATCCCTTCCGGGGGCTCGTCGACCTGGTGACGATGGAGCTGCTCACCTTTCCGCCCAAGGAGGAGGCCCTCGCCGACGACCGCCGGGGCCTGGAGGTCAGCCGGGGCCCGATCCCCGCCGAACTGGCCGAGCTGGCCGAGGAGTGGCGGGAGCAGCTGGTGGCGACGCTCTTCGATTATTCCGACGAGGTCGCGGAGTTGGCCCTGGCCGAGGCCGAGATTCCGCCCGAGCTGATGCGGAAGGTGATCCGGGAGGCGACGCTCGCCCGGATGGTGGTGCCGGTCTTCGGCGGCTCGGCCCTCGACTGCATCGGCGTCCAGCCGGTGCTCGACGCGGTCGCCGCCTACCTGCCGAGCCCGGCCGACGTGCCGCCGGTCGAGGGGCTCGATCCGGCGAAGAAGACGCCCGTCACGATCAGCCGCCCGCCCGACCCCAAGGCGCCCTTCTGCGGGCTGGTCTTCAAGATCCTGGCCGAGAAGCACGGCGATTTGTCGTTTCTGCGGGTCTACTCGGGCACCCTCAAGGCGGGCAGCCGGGCCTGGAATCCGGCCCGCAAGAAGAAGGAGAACATCGCCCAGCTCTGGCACGTGCAGGCGGACCGGAGGGAGCAGGTGGCCGAGGCCCGGGCGGGCGACATCGTCGGCGTGATCGGCCCGCGGGCGAGCGTCACCGGCGACACCCTCTGCGACGCGGCCGCCCCGATCCTGCTCGAGACGATCACCTTTCCCGAGACGGTCATCTCGATGGCGATCGAGCCCGAGACGAGCCTCGAGCGGAAGAAGCTCGCCGACACCCTCGAGATGATGAAGCGGCAGGACCCGACCTTCCGGGCCAGCGAGAGCGAGGAGACGGGCCAGACCCTGATCTCCGGGATGGGAGAGCTCCACCTCGAGGTGATCCGCCACCGGCTGCAGCGAGATTTCAACCTCAAGTGCCGGGTTCACAAGCCGCGGGTCAGCTACAAGGAGACGCTCGGGCGGGCGGCGACCGCCGTCGGTGAGGCCAACCGCCAGGTCGCCGGCCAGACGCTCGTGGCGACGGTGACCGTCCGCGGCGAGCCGACCGACGAGCAGGCGCCAGTGACGGTGGAGCAGGGCTGGTTTCCGGAGAGCGAGTCGCTCGCCGAGATCGCCGCCACGATGACCGAGGCGGTCCGTGAGAGCGCCGAGCGGGGCGGCCTCAAGGGCTGCCCGCTCTGGGGCGTGCGACTGGTGGTCGAGGAGAGCCCCATCCCCGAGCCGCTCCCCGGCGAGGTCGCGATCCGGATCGCCGCGGCCGACGCGATCGAAAACCTGCTCGAAGCGGCTGGCACGACGCTGCTCGAGCCGGTGATGAAGGTCGAGGTGACGGTGCCGGAGGAGCACCTCGGCGACGTGATCAACGACCTCCAGCAGCGGCGGGCGATCATCACGGCCACCGAAATCCGCAGCGGCGTCAACGTGCTGACCGCCGAGGCCCCCCTGGCGAGCATGTTCGGCTACTCGGCGGCCGTCCGCAGCGTCAGCCAAGGTCGAGCCAGCTTCACGATGGCCCCGCTCAAGTACGGCCCGGCCCCGGCCGAGACGGCCGAGACGTATTTGTAGGGCAGGGCGGGGGCGGCGCGGGCCAACGCGGAAATACGGCGGGCCCCCGAACTACGGGTTCGCGAGGGGTGGGCCGGTGCCAATCGAGCCGGCGT
>CALGAS010000236.1 GCA_937959175.1 uncultured bacterium
GTTGACGCAATAGAAGCCCCCCGGCGCGAGCCGGGGGGACGGCGGGCCGTTGGGCTTTCCCGCTCCCGATTCCCGCCACGCCCTCACTACCACAACGCCCAATCCGCGATCACCACCGAACGACCCCTGGTGGCTCTTCCCGGGCCGTTTGCGCCCATCGCCTCACGCGGGGACCGATGGCTCTGGCTCCTCAAGGAGCGGCCAGAGATCGTCGATTTCGTCCTTGAAGAAGTCGCCGATCAGGATGTCGGTCAGCAGCGGCTTGGCGTGCTCGTGCCGCCGGACGATCTTCCCGAAGTTAAGGCCGTCGTAAAAGGCCCGCACGAGCTTCCGCATCCGGTTCATCCCGGCGAGGTAGCCGGGCCCCCAGGCACCGAGAGCCGCAGCCGACGTGTCGCCCCGCTCGAGCCCCGCGTGGATCGCATCGGCGGCCAGGGCTCCACTCTTGAGCGCCAGGAGAATCCCCGACGAGTAGAGCGGGTCGAGGAAGCCGAGGGCATCTCCCACGAGCACCCAGCCGTCGCCGGCCACCTGCCGCGAGCGGTAGGAATACTCTTTGGCGACTCGAAACGGCTCGACCCGTTCCGCCCCAACCAGGCGGGGCACCAGCCCCGGGCAGCGAGCGAGTTCCTCGTCGTAGATGGCGGCCGGATCCTTCGAGGCCCGGCCCCGGAAGAGAAACTCGTGGTCGGCCACAACTCCGACGCTCGTGATGTCGTCCGCCAGCGGGATGTACCAGAACCAGCCCTTCTTGCCTTCCGTCTGGAGCACGAGCGTGGCCCCTGCATCGCGGCCCGTCTCGCGGGTCGCACCCTTCCAGTAGGTCCAGATCGCGGCCTTTTTGAGATCGGGATCCCACTGCCGTAGGCCCAGCCGGTCTTGGATGACGCCGCTTTGGCCGGCGGCATCCACCACCACGCGGCAGGGCACGATCCGCTCGGCGCCGTCCTCCCCCGCGACCTTCACGCCGACCGCTCGATCGCCCTCGAAGAGCACCTCGAGCACGCGGACGCCCTCCTGGACATCAACGCCCTTGCCGCGAGCATTGTCGAGCATCAGGCGGTCGAACTCCCGCCGCGTCACCTGCCATGTCTGGGAGCTGGCGTCTTGCTTGTAATCGGCGAAGTAAAACGGCGCCGAAACCTTTCCCTCTTCCGACACAAACTGGACGCTGTGCTTCTCGACAAAGCCGCCCGCCTGGAGCGCCGGCACGATCCCGAGCCGCTCGAGCACCCAAAATGTACCCGGGATCAGCGACTCGCCGACGTGATACCGCGGAAATCGCTCTCGCTCGAAGAGCGTGACGCGATGGCCCCGTTCGGCGACCAGCGCTGCGGTCGTGCACCCGGCCGGACCGCCACCGATCACGACTACGTCCGGATCAGGCTGCCGAATCACGCGTCTGCTCCCGTCGCTCCGCAATCGAACACCGAGTGGCGAACCTTTTAAGGATAGGCGTGGACTGATCCAAGACCAGCCGCGTGGCCGATCGGTTCCCCTCACCTGCCCAGTCCGCCCGAACCAACGAGGATGACCCCAGCCGGAGCGATCCCCGGGGGGCCGCAGCCCCCCGGGACGCAACGCTCAGGTATCAAACTGCCGCAGCGCCTCGATCGCCGCCAGGGCCCGATCCAGGCCGCCCAGCCGGCTGACCGCCTTCTTCGCGGCGACGAGATCCTCCACCGAGATCTTCGTCGCCTTGCCCCGCACGGCCTTCGCACTGCCGTTGGTCGTGGCGACCGCGGCCGCCCCCCGCTTGGCACCCTTCCGGCGGCGGCGGGGGCGGAAGCCCATCCGCTTGAGCACCATGCTCACCTGGGGCGAGGAGACCTCGATGCCCTGCTGCTTGAGGGCAGCGATGATCGTGACCGGACGGGGCTTGACCCCCTTTTCCTTCATCTGCTTGGCCACCGTCCGGATTTCCTCGGACTTGTTGACCTCCTTGCCGGCCTTCGACTTCCCGGCTTTTGCGGCGGGCTTGGCGGCAGGCTTGGATACGGGCTTGGTGCTGGTTTTCACAGACATAAAAAAACTACTCTCCAGAAGTCATGCTGACCAAATCGTGTCACATATCAAGCGTGTAACACCTGCAATACTATACCGCAACTGTTACGATCGCAAGCGACAGCCCAAAGCGAGGTATATCTTCTGTCAAAACCGTGGACGCCGGCGAAGGCCCTCCTTTGCAGGTGCTACCGCCAAGGAGGGAGGCGGGCTGATCTCGGAATCGCCCGGTTCGTGGCATACTCTTGCACGGTAGCTGCCGAGTTTCCTCCCTTACCTACTCCGATGTCTGATCTGACGACGATGCCCCGCTCCGCCTCGCCCGACGCCCCCGCGAACGCGTCGGCGGGCCGAGCGAAGTCCCGCTCCAAGCCCCGCCGCAATGGCTTGTCGTGGAGTTGGGTAAACCTTCTGCTGGATGCTGCCCTCCTGGTGGTCTTCATGGGGCTCTGTTTCGCAGCGGTGGTGGTGCGATTCGTCTTTCCGCCCGGACCCGTGGCTGCGGGTTGGACGCTCTGGGGGCTCGACTACGACGCCTGGGGTGGCGTTCAGTTCGCCCTGGTGGGCATCCTGGCCGGGGGCATCCTCATCCACGTAATGCTCCACTGGTCGTGGGTCTGCAACGTGATCGCTAGCCGCATCTCCGGTCGTGGCAGCCGTGTCGATGACGGGCTGCAAACGATCTACGGGGTGGGGCTGTTGATCGGCCTGCTGGTGAGCGTCGGAGCAGCGCTCGCCGCGGCCGTGCTGACCGTCAAAGGGCCGGCCTGACGCCTTCGGTGCCACGAGGATCGGCAGCTCCGGGCGACTCGCCGCCGGCGCAGAAGGGGCAGCCGGCCGGAGGCTCCTCGCCGAACGAGATCGCGCCGGCTCCGCGGCTGATCGAGACGACGCCGGTCAGCACGAGGCACCAGGCGGCGACCGCATGCACCCGCCGGCGGGCGGCAACGCCCAGCAGTCCGCCGCCGAGGCCGGCCGCCACCATCACCGGCACGGTGCCCAGCCCGAAGACGACCATCGTGGCGGCGCCGAGCGGAACGCTCCCGGTGCTCCCGGCCAAGGCCAGCATGCCGTAGAGCAGCCCACAGGGCAGCAGGCCGGTGAACAGCCCGGCGAGGAACACGTCGACTGTGGAACGCCCCCCCAGGAGCGCCTTGAAGACAGAGGCACCGGGGCAGACGGCCGCTCCGCTGACGCCCCGCTTCGGCAACAGCCCGGTGGCCAAGAGGCCCTGCACGACCAGAAACCCGCCGGCGATGAAGGCGAGCACCGCCGGCACGTTCAGCCAGCCCGGCAGCTTGTCGGTCAGGCAGCCGCCGAGAAACGCGGCTCCCGAGCCGAGCACGGCGTAGGTGAAGACCCGGCCGAGCGAATACCAGCCCTGCCGCCAAAGGTTCGCCCGCGGCGACGGCGCGGCGGCACCGAGGGCCAACGCGAAGGGCCCGCACATGCCGAGGCAGTGGGCCGAGCCCAGGAGCCCCGAGCCAAGCAGCAGCGGCCACTCGATCATCGGACAACCTCGGGGGATAACGGCCGGGACGGTTCGGATGAGGGCTGTTCTGTCAGGGATGGGTCGCCCGGGGGCCCGATCGCTTCGGGCTCGCCGTCCGACCCGGGCTCCCGGGCCAGCCGCAGCGAGTTGCCGACCACCAGCAGGCTCGAGACGACCATCGCCACGGCCGCGACCGCCGGATGCACCAGGCCCGTGGCCGCAAGCGGGATGCATGCCGTGTTGTAGCCGAAGGCCCAGAGCAGATTCCAGCGGATCGTCCGCTGGGTTTGCCGGGCGAGGTCGACCAGCCAGGGAAGGGAGCCGAGGTCGTCGTCGAGGACGCACAGCGGCGCGGTCCAGCGGGCAATGTCGGCCCCGCAGCCCAGGGCGATCCCCACATCGGCCGCCGCAAGGGCCGCGGCGTCGTTGATCCCGTCTCCCACCATCGCCACCCCGCCGGACACCTGCTCGGCCTCGATGGCCGTCAGTTTCTCCGCCGGCAGCAGCGGGGCCTGCCAGGAGACCGCCAGGGCTTCGGCCACCGCCGCGACCCGCTGGGGCTGATCGCCCGAGAGGATCGTCACCGCCATGCCCTGGCCACGCAGCGCCGCGACTGCCGCTGCCGCCGATGGACGAATCGCTTCGGTCGTCCAGAAAGCAGCGGCCAGACTGTCGCCTACGGCCAGCAGGCAGCGGGGCGACAAAAAAGGGGACATCCCCCTTTTTTCCAAGATCGATAAACGACCGCTTCCAGCGTCCGCCGAACCACCTCCGGTGGGCTGAAAAAGGGGGATGTCCCCTTTTTTGTTTGCAACCCAGTCTCCGCTGCCCAGCCGGACCGCTTCGCCGGTCGCCGCAAGCCGCCCTTCGACTCCCTGCCCGGCAACGGTTCGGATATCGAGGACCTCGAGCGGGGCAACCTGCTCTGCTCGGGCGAAGGCTGCGATGGCTTCCGCCGCGAGGTGCGTCGATCCGCTCGCCACGCCGGCCGCAGCCCCCAGAGCCACCTCGCGATCCGCCCCGTCGGCGACCACCAGCCGCTCCACCTGGCAGCCGGTCGTGAGCGTGCCGGTCTTGTCGAGGCAGAAGGTCTTCACCGCGGCCAGCCGCTCCAGCGCGTCCCCCTCCCGCACGAGCACATGCCGCCGCATGCAGCGGCCAAGCGCCGCCCAGAGGGCCAGCGGCGTCGCCAGTCCGAGGGCGCAGGGGCAGGAGACCACCACCACGGCCAAGGCCGCCATCACGCCGGCCGCCGGATCGCCCCGCCACCAGTGCACGCCGCAGGTGACCGCCGCCGCCGCCAGCACCGCCGGCAGGAACCAGCCCGCCACGCGGTCGACCAGCCGCTGGCTGCGGCTGTCTCTGGCCGCCCGGCTCACCGCCGCGATCAGCTGCTCGAGCGTGCCGCACCCGGGCGCGGCGGTGACCCTCATCTGCAGATCGCCGTCGAGATTGGTCGTGCCGCTCCGGACCGGCTCGCCCGGTCCGCGGACCACCGGTTCGCTCTCACCGCTGACGGTCTGCTCGTCGACGTTTGCCCGGCCAGCTTCGATCACGCCATCGGTCGGCACCTGCTCGCCCGGCAGAATCCGCAGCACGTCGCCGATCCCAACCTCATCAAGTGGGACGTCCCGGCCCTCGGCTGACGTGTCCTGCGGGTCGGCACCGTCTGCAGCCCGCAGCCTCCGCACCCGGTCAGGCAGGAGCGACTCGAGGTTCCGGAGGGCCGCCGTTGTCTCGAGTTTGCCTGAGGCCTCCAGCCAGCGGCCGAGCGTGACCGCCACCAGCACCATGCAGGCGACCTCGTAGTAGACGTGCCCCTCACCCCGCCGGGTGTTCCAGGCGGAAATCCCGAAGGCTGCCGCCACCCCTGCCAGCAGCAGAAGATCGAGCGAGAGCCGGCCCCGCCGCAACTCGGCAACCGCGGAGTCGAGCAAGGGGCCGCCAAGCAGCAAGAGCACTGGCGCCGCAAACAAGAGCCCGGCATGACGGGCCAGCCCATAGAGGGCGGCTGCCGCCTCGCCGCCTTCGGCCCCTCCCGCTTCCTGGGACCAGAGCAGAAACGTGAACACCATCACGTTCATCGTGAAGAAGACCGCCAGCCCCAGGCGGGTCATCATCCAGCGGGCCCTGGCATCGGCCCCGCCGGCGGCGGTGATCGAGGCGGCCAGCCGGCAGCCGGAGCAGCAGTAGAGCGGCTCCACGGCTGCCGACGAACCGGCCACCGGCAGGCCGCAGTAGTCGCACTCGGAGTGATTATCCGCGGGGCTCATCGTTTCGCCGTGGGGTTCGCGTGGTCATCGGTGCAGGCCGGCAGAACGGTCCGGGAGGTTGGGAACGTGTCGGGGGTCGGTGCGAAGGAATGCGTCTCGGGCGTTTGTTTGGTGGGAATGTATTTGGGCTTCCGGAGGCTGCTATGGCCCAATGGCCCGCGGTTCAAGTCCCTGGGTGTATTTGGTTGGGTAGGCGTTTTGGGCCGAGTGGTGGTGAACGGGTGCTCGGGCTGCCGGAGGCTGGGGCGGCCCAACGGCCCGCCGTCCCCCCGGCTCGCGCCGGAGGGCTTCTCATGGAGTAACGCGCATGATCCGAGATGACCTGCCACACACGGACTGCTGGGACAACGGGCCGCGGGGCGACGCTCCCGGTCACGGTCGTTGGAGGAGTTCCAGCTGCATCGCAGGCAAGAGGAAGCGGATCGTGTAGACGACGGCGAAGATCCAGAAGCCGATCCAGATCGCCCGCACATACCAGGGGATGTCGTTGCCGACGTAGTCGTGGAAGCGGTGCTCGGTGGCCGGCGAACCCTCGGAGAGCGTGGGGCGGGAGGCGTCGGGCATCAGAGGTCTCCGAGCGAGTGGGCGGGCCGGCCGTGGCGGGCCCGGCTGGCGGCGTCGATCCGGGCCTCGTTGTCGAGGAAGTCGTACTTGGGCCGCTCGACATCGCGAAACATCCCGTTCCAGGCGGCCCAGAGGAGCATGCAGAAGAAGCCGGCGCTCGCCAGGAGGTAGTTGAGAATCGGAGCGACCGCGAACTCGCCCCCGCTGGTGCCCCGGTAGATGTGGATGAACTCCAGGAACTTGCCGGTGAAGCCGTACATGCTCGGGATCAGGATCAACACGGCCATGATGATCGTGATCCAGGTCTTGCGGCGGCTCGAGCCGCTCGGCCGGCGATCGGGGTCGTTCCCGCCCCCGCCCCCGTCGCCCGCCCGGTCGGTCGGCTTTCCGGGACCGCCACGCCTGTCACTGGACCGCGGCCGTTCGATCGTCGCGCTACTCACCGGTCACCTCCACCAGTTCCTCGTAGTAGGGATACTCCGGCAGCCAGGAGCCGAGCCACTGGATATAGGTGATCAGGGCCAGGCCCCGGCGGTTGGGCTTGTCGGGCGAGCCGTCGAAAAACCAGGGGTATTCGGGCATCGGCGAGTTGTAGGAGACGACCGACGGCTTGTAGAAGTGCACGGCGTGCCAGTCGTTGCCGCGGCGGCCCCCTTCCCGGGAGAGATCGGGGCCGACCCGCCGCGTGCCGAACATCACCGGCCGCTGCAGCTCGTTGTCGTATTCGTGACTCTGGGAGACCGGCCCGTAGCGGAGCGACTCATTGGAGACCGGCCGGACGAACTGGCTGTGGCAGTGCCAGCAGGCCTCGCCGATGTAGATCTGCCGGCCCAGCCGCAACGCCTCGGCACACATCGCCTCGGTCGGCTCGCCGAAGGCCGCCGCGAACTGCTCGGGATACCGCTCGGCCAGGTCGCGGAACTGGTTCATGATCCGCAGGTTTGGCGGCACCTTCCACTGTTCGGGGTCGGGCTCGTCGGGCTCGGGGATCCCGGCCACCAGCTGCTCGGCCGTGACCTCCGGACGGTCCTTGTACATCAGCATCGGCACCACGCCGTTGCCGAGAAAGGCGAGCAGGA
>CALGAS010000237.1 GCA_937959175.1 uncultured bacterium
CCACCACCCCGCCCAATCCGCGTGCACCACCAAACAACCCCTGGTGGCTTTGCACACTCCCCGGGGGGACTGCGGGTCGTTGGGCCATCCCGCTCCGGATTGTCACCCTGCAACTCGCGCTACGGCCGTGCCAGCACCAGCCGCAGGTCGGCGACGTTGGTGCCCGTAGGCCCGGTGATCAGCAGGCCGCCGCATGCCTCGAGCAACGACCCGGCATCGCAGCGGGCCGCGGCTGCTGCCGGATCGAGATGCTGCTCGCTCGCTGAGGCCGCGACCGCCGCGTCGATCATGCCGCCGGCCGCGTCGGTCGGGCCGTCTTCACCATCGGTCCCGATGCTTGCCACGAGCAACCCGGCCGGCCACGCGGAACTCGTGGCAGCGAGTTCGGCCAGGGCGGCGATCGCTGTCTGCTGGTTGCGACCGCCGCGGCCGTGGTCAGCCGGCAGCTGCACGACCGCCTCGCCCCCTTCGACATAGGCCCGCGGCCGGCCGTCGGCAGCCGTCGCCGCAACAAGCTCCAGGCCCTTGCGGGCCAGCCGTCTGCCGACCTCGTCGGCCGTCTCCCGACAGGCAGCGTTCGCCTGGC
Organism: uncultured bacterium; assembly: GCA_937959175.1. GTDB lineage: Bacteria > Planctomycetota > Planctomycetia > Pirellulales > UBA1268 > QWPN01. The sequence continues at coordinate 587 of CALGAS010000237.1, forward strand.
TCGTCGATACGGCATACCCGAGCGCAACGGCTGCCGTCGCCGCCGCGTCGACCCCCGTGGCATTGCCGCCAAGCAGGACATGATCGACTCGGCAGCCGGCCGGCGTCGTCCAGGAGCCGGTCGGGGCCGGAGATCCGGCAGCGCTCGACGCCGGCCGCCGTTCGGTGTCGTCGCCGTCCGCATCGCGCTGCAAGGCCGCCACGAGATTCGGTGCCGCCCCGGTAGCGATCGCCCCGAAGCGGCTGAGCACCTCGAGGGCGGCGGTGGCCGTGCCGGCAGCCGGCAGGCAGGGGCCCGCTGCGATGAACTCCAGCGGATCACCGATCACGTCGGAGAGCACGAGTACCAACAGACGGCCTGCCCGGCAGGCCCGGGCCAGTCCGCCCCCCTTCAGCTCGCTGCCAGCCTGCCGGACGAGATTGAGTTCGGTGATGCCCGCGCCGGCCGCCGAGAGATACCGGGCCACCGCGGTCATGTCATCCAGCGGCACCATGGCCCGTGGCAGCTCGAGGGACGCCGAACCGCCGCCGGTAACCACCGCCACGGCCAGGTCCGACGCGGCGAGGCTGCCGACGATCGACAGCATCTCTCCGGTCGCGGCGACCGCCGCCGGCGTGGGGAGGTTGACGGCCGCCGGCCGGGTCTCGCGGACTTCCACGCCAGGCACCTGCCGCCCGCAGCCCTCCGGCACGCTGACGAGGCCCCTGATCCGGCCCGCATCGACACCGGCCCTGGTCAGCATCGTGACGACGCCTGCCGCCAGGCCGGCGGCAGCCTTGCCGCCGCCGATCACCGCGATCCTGCCGCCGGCGGGAATCGCAAGGGCCGGATCGAACTGGTGACCATCGATGACCAGGTAGCCGGCGGTCGCAGCCAACCGCCGGGCCACCAGCGGCTCCGGCATGACCGCCTCGAGTGCCGCGGTTTGGATCGCCTGGGCGTCATGCCGCAGCCGGGCTGTGTCCATGCGTTACTCGGCAGGGAGGACGGGAAAGTTCTTGGGATCGAACCGGGAGAGGTCGATGCCGCCACGGCCCTCCTCCTCGAGCAGCTTGACCCGCATCTCGAGCCTCTCGATCCGGCGGGCGAGCAAGGCGGGTGACTCCTGCGACGGCGCCGCCGGCTTGACGCGGGGCACCGCCGGATAGCCGAGTTGACGCTGGAGGGCCGCGAAAAAGAAGAGCGGATCCTTGCCGCGGTTGGCCCGGGCGATGCGGCCCTCCTTGTCGCCGAAAAGAATCGGCCGATCGGGCGTGGGCTCAGGCCGGCCGGCGAGGAGGGCGTCTCTTTTCTCGAGCCGCCAATACTCGGGGCTGCGAACAAACACCAGGTCAGCCAGATCGATCAGGCCCACCTGTCTACCCACCGTCTGAATCCACTCCCGCCAGTGCTGATCGAAGATGTCGTCGTCGGCGACCGCGGCCAGCCCGTGGGCGTAGTCGAGCCGGTTTCGGGACAGGCACTCGAAGCGATAGAAGAAGAGCCCCTGGGGCGTCGCTCCCTCGGCCCGGTAGGTCGCCTCCCGCTCGAGCATCGCCAGGGCGGTGCGGATGTCGAAGCGGCCGCCTTCCTGCTCGGCTGTCGCCATCACGAAGGTCTGAAAGGCGGTGAAGTAGTGGGGCAGCCGGGCCAGGGCGGTCGAGAGGGTGCCGACGAGCTTCAGTTCCCCGACGAGGTAGCCGATCGCCAGCGGCAGCTTGGAGGTGGCCAAGACCTCCTCGCCGATCGCGGCGAGCGCCTCCTGGGCGGCGATGCCCGCGGCGACCCGCTCCCCGAACGATCGGAAGAGATAGGCCTGTTCGATGTATTCCTCGCGGTCGAGCATCGGTGGCCTGGGAAAAAAGGCACGGCGGCCGGCGGCTCCGGTCGGCGGCCCCGCGTTCCATCGTATAATCCTCCGTGGAGGTCGGATATCCGATCTCTGCCCTCCTTGCGATCCCCACCCCCTCGCCCGGCCCATGTCCAACCGTTTTTCAAGCATCGACGCCGCCGTTGCGGCCATCGGGCGGGGTGAGATCGTGATCGTGGTCGATGCGGCCGACCGGGAGAACGAAGGGGACTTCATCTGCGCCGCCGACGCCGCCGACGCGGCGGCAGTCAACTTCATGATCTCCCGCGGCAGGGGGCAGGTTTGCATGTCGATCCTGCCCGACGTCGCCCAGCGGCTCGAGCTGCCGTTGATGTGCGAGGCCAACTCGACCCCGCTGGGCACGGCCTTCACCGTGCCGGTCGATCACGTCTCGGCCCGCACCGGGATCACGGCCAGCGAGCGGGCTGCCGCGATCGCCGCGATCCTCGACCCGGCCAGTCAGCCGACCGATTTCGTCCGGCCCGGCCACCTCTTTCCGCTGGTCGCCAAGGAAGGGGGCGTGCTCCGGCGGGCCGGCCACACCGAGGCGGCCGTCGATCTGGCGCGGATGGCCGGCCGGACCCCCGCGGGCCTGCTCTGCGAGATTCTCGACGAGGAAGGCAACCGGGCCGATCGCGACACTCTTGTCGCCCTGGCCCAGGAGCATGGCCTGGAGATCATCTCGATCGAAGAGCTGATCCGCCACCGGCGGGCCCGCGAAAAGCTCGTCGACCGGATTGCCGAAGCCAAGCTGCCAACGAAGTACGGCCAGTTCCGAGTGATCGCCTACGACGTCAAGTTTGAAAGCCAGCAGCCGATCGTGCTGGTGATGGGCGATCCGGCCGCGGTGGCCGCGCCACTGGTTCGCCTCCATTCCTCCTGCTTTACCGGCGACCTCCTCGACAGCCTGCGGTGCGACTGCGGCGACCAGCTCCATATGGCCCTCGACATGATCAGCCGGGAGGGGACCGGCGTGCTCGTCTACCTGCCCCAGGAGGGCCGCGGAATCGGGCTGGTGGAAAAGATCCGGGCCTACGCCCTTCAGGATCAGGGACTCGACACCGTCGAGGCCAACCTGGCGCTCGGTTTCAAGGCCGATGCCCGCGACTACGGCATCGGCATTCAGTTACTGAAGGACCTGGGGCTCCGGCAGGTTCGCCTGCTCACCAACAACCCCAAGAAGACCGACGCCTTCATCTACGGCGGCTTCGATCTGGAGGTGGTCGACCAGGTGCCGATCCTCCCGCCAGTCAACGAACACAACGAGAAATACCTGGCCACCAAGCGGGAGAAGATGGGACACCGCTTCCCCTGAGGGCCAGACGCCTCAGGGAATAATCGGCCCTCGACCTTCCGATCTGTGTTTTCGATGCTCGCCTTTCCAATCCTTCGCGCCCGCATCGGCCTCGCCAGCGGCCTGGCAATCCTGGCTGCTCTCCTGGCAACCAGCATGGAACCCTGCCTGGCTGGTCAAGAAAGTTATCCACTTGGCGACCTTGGCGGCCGAGCGGCCCTGGCGGATAACCAGCTGCAGATCACCTCGCTGCTTCCCAGCCAGCCTGGCGATGCCGCCGGGCTGCAGGTTGGCGACGTGATCACGGGCATCGCCGGAATGCCCTTCACGACGGGGTATCTGATGCCGCTGCGACAGCTCGGCACGGCCCTCGACGACGCCCAGGGCCGGGACGGCGGCCTACGACTGGCAATCCTCCGAGGCGGCCGCCCGCAGGAAATCATGGTGCGACTGCCACGGACCGGTCGCTTCTCGCCCACCTACCCCTTTGCCTGCCCGAAGTCGGAGCGGATCTACCAGCACGCCTGCGGGATCCTGGCGTCTGAACTCCAAGACGGCAGTCTCCAAGGCGGCGACCTGACCACGGCCATCGCGGTGATGGGCCTGATGGGAGACCGCACCGGCCGCGGTCTCGAGGTGGCCCGACCGGTCGTGATGCGGCTGGCTCGCGACTACGCCGCCGGTCCCAGCCAGCGAAGCGTCTGGGTGCTCTCCTACGTCGGTGTGATGCTCTGCGAGTATCAGATGGCCGCCCCCGATCCGACCGTCGCGGCGGCCATCCGTCGGATCGCCGAGGTGCTGGTGGCCGGGGTGCCCAATCACGGCCGCTACGGCCACCACGTGACCGCCGATCCCGAGGATCTTCCCTACGGCGGCCAGGGTCTCAACGCCACGACGACGGCGGTGCTCTGGTTCTTCGCCTCCGCGGCCCGCGCCGGTCTGGATCCCAGCGCCCTCGAGCCGGCCTTCTCGCGATCCCTCGACCGGATTCGCAAGGAGACCAACGCCAACGGTGGGGTTGGCTACGCCTGGGCCGGCGATCATCAGTCACCGATGCGGTCGGGGCAGATGGCCTTGGCCTGCAACCACATCGTGCAGACTCCCGCCTGGCTGGCGAACGATCCGCAGGGGTTGAGGAAGTACCACGCTTCGGTGGCCACCTGGCCGACCCGACATGCCGATCACCTGCTCGAGGCTCATGCCGTCAGTTCCATGGGGCTGACGGCGAGCACCGCCGGGCTAGCGGCAGCCGACCGCGGTGCCTACCAGGCGCTCATGCAGCAGTGGCGGTGGTACTTCGCCCTCTCCTGGCAGCCATCAGCCACCGGCAGCGATCACGAACTCGCTTACGTCGGCGGGCCAAACAACACCGGCGGCGACTACTACCTCAACGGCCACCGCGACCTCACCAACGACGGCTTCAACAGCATCATGACCGCGACGGTGGCCTTCATCCTGGCCGCCTCCCAGGAGCGGCTTTCGTTTTACGGCGGGCTGCCGGGGGTTCCAGGACTTTCATCAGCTGTCTTGGTGCAGTCGCCGGCCCTGCGGCAGGCGACGATCGCCCTGCGGCAGGGGCGGTACGGCCAGGCCTGGCGGCTGGCCGCCAGGGTGGCAGGTGTTTCCCCGAAGCAGCCACCGGCGGGCGACGAGTCAGGCTCCGACACCGACGACCCGTTGCCCAGTCTCGAGACTGCCAGCCCGCCCGATGAACCCGCCGCCCCGACCAGCGAGCCGATGCCGCCGCCCGCTCCGGCGGGTCCGCTCTCGCTCGATGAGGCGCTGGCGGGCTTTGACGACTCGATCCTCGAGGGCGAGCCGGCCGGCCCGATGATCGACGAGGTCAGCCCGCCGTCGGCGGCCCTGGGCCTCGATGAGAGTCTGAAGCCGCCGGGTGAGCCGGAGGAAGCAGCCGCCACGCCCGTTGCCCCGGCCGATGCGGTCGCCTCGGTCGGCCGGGCCTTCTTGGCCCACGTCGAGACGCAGTATCTGACACCCGGCCTCGACCGCCTCCGGCG
>CALGAS010000238.1 GCA_937959175.1 uncultured bacterium
GATGACGGCCTCGGCACGGTCGGAATCTCGGCTTACGCCGTCGAGGCGCTGACCGACCTCGTCTTCATGCAGCTTCCCGACGTGGGCCGGCAGGTGAAGGCAGGCGAGTCGATCGGCGAGATCGAAAGCGTCAAGGCGGTCAGCGACTTCTACGCGCCGGTCTCCGGCGAGATCGTCGAGGTCAACGCAACGCTGCCCGACGACCTCGAGCAGCTCGGCAAAGATCCTTACGGCAGCGGCTGGCTGGTGAAGATCCGCCCGGCCGACGCGGCCGAACTCGACACATTGCTCGACCAGCCGGCCTACGAGGCGCTCGTGCAGAGCGAGCAGCACTGACTGCCAGTCCGCCAGCGAGCCTGGCCGACAGCTTGCCCGACCGCCTGCTCGCCTGGTGGGATCCTCCTGCCAGCGGCCCGGAAAACATGGCGGCCGACGAGCTCCTGGCGGCCGAGGCGGTGGCGAGGGGCCGGCCGCTGGTCCGGTTCTACGGCTGGTCGGAGCCGACCCTCTCGCTGGGCGGTTTTCAGCGGCTGGCGGATGCCCGGGCGACTCCGGGGGTCGGTGGCCTGGCTCTCGTCCGCCGGCCGAGCGGCGGCGGAGCGATCCTCCACGGCAGCGACCTAACGTATGCCGTGGCGGTGCCGCGGGAGCATCCCTGGGGAGCGTCGGCCCAGCTGCTCTACGACACCTTCCACGCAGCACTGGTGAGGCTGCTGCGGGAGCGGGGCATTGCGGCCGCCCAGCATCCCGGCCGCGAGTCGGCCGCCGCCGATCAGGAACAGCTGCTCTGCTTCGATCGCCGCGCCCGCGGCGACGTCGTGATCGCTGCTGAAACCGGTGCCGACGGCCACAAGATCCTCGGCAGCGCCCAGCGGCGGCTCCGCGGGGCGGTGTTGCAGCATGGCAGTCTGCTGCTCCGCTCGCCCGGGCCGGGCCTGGCGGCTCATCATGCGGGCCTCGATCGTCTGGCGGTGGCTGCCGGCCCGTGGGAGCCGCGGCAGTTGGCCACTGCCTGGTTCAAGGCAGTTGCCGGCGGTGAGGAATCAACGGGGGCGGGCTCGGGCTGGGTGTTTGAATCCGGCTCGTTCCTGACCGGCTGCCGCCACCGCCTCGAGGAAGCCGCCGCCAGGTTTGCTTCGCCGGGCTGGCTCGCTCGCCGCTGACGGCCGTGATTTCCGCCGGGCCTGGGATTTCCGACAAGGCCACGGTTTTTGGTACAACCCACGGTTAGCCCCCTGATCGGCAGTCCGATGCAAGACGCCGTCCCTTCCGCTCGAGCCCACCCGTCCCACGCCATGGTCACGAAGCTCATCGTCGCCTCCGGCAAGAGCGCCGGCCGCAGCATCTCCATCAAGCGAAACAAGCTGCTAATCGGGCGGGCGGAAGAGTGTGACGTGCGGCCGCTGAGCGAAGAGGTAAGCCGCCGCCACTGTGCCGTCATCGTCGGGCCGGCGGACGTCTGGATCGAGGATCTCGGCAGCCGCAACGGCACGCTCGTCAACGGCACGAAGATCACCGAGAAAACCAAGCTCGCAGACGGCGACATGATTCGCGTCGGCTCGCTGGAACTGAAGGTCTCCTGCACCAAGCCGGCGGCACCCGCGGCCGGTGGCGGCGACGACGTCTCCCACTGGCTAATGGCCGATGATGAGGCCTCGGCCTCCTCCGACACGACCCGCTCGCTGCCGGTCGCCAAGAAGACCGAGCCCGCGGAAGCCGCCGATCCCGGGGAGAGTTCGTTCGTGGGCGGGATGGACGGGTCGCCGACTGATTCGACCGACTCTGCGGCCGGGGAAGGCAGTAACTCGCGGACGGCTAGCGCGATCGAGGAGTTGAAGGCCGCTCGCAGCAAGCCCGGCACCCTGCCCCAGGGAGCCGCCAAGAAGGCCGACTCGTCCCGCGACGCCGCCGCCGAGGCCTTGAAAAAGTTCTTCGATCGCAAATAGCGATCCGTCGCCGCCGGGCCGGTTGTGCCGGCCGTGCCGACCCTGCCGCCGGAGCGTCCGGATTTCCCGGTCGATTTTCCCCGATCGGCAGGGCTTGCCCCATCGGTAGCGGTCATGCTTTCGGCAGTCCTTCACAGGCGGCCCGAGCCGCCACCCCCACTGCCAAGGAGCCACCCGATGCCCGCCACCGCCATCAAGCAGCCCCGCACCGCCCGCCGTTCAAGCCCCGCCGCCCGGGCCGCCGTTCGCCACGGCCGTCGCCGGATGATCGATCCCACGACCTGCGAGCGGGACTACGAGGCCGAGGAACTCGAGTTCATGCAGGCCCTCGATCACTACAAGCGGACCAGCGGCCGGATGTTTCCGACCTGCAGCGAGATCCTCGAGGTCGTCAAGTCGCTCGGCTACCACCGGGATGCGGTCACGGCATGACCGGCTGGCCGGCCCCCCGGGAGCCGTCCCCCTGGGGAGGCGTTGACAGCCACCAGAGGTCGCTTGGTCGTGACGGCGTTTGGGGCGGGTTGGTGGTGAGCGGTTCCTCGGGCTACCGGGGACCGGGAAGGCCCAACGGCCCGCCGTCCCCCCGGCTCGCG
>CALGAS010000239.1 GCA_937959175.1 uncultured bacterium
AATCCACGCCGCCAACGTTCATTCTGAGCCAGAATCAAACCCTTCAATTGATTGGATCGTCACGGCGTCGCCCGGCTGGTTACCCAACCTGACGGGCCGATTGTTCCGAACTCCTGAAGGAATTCGTCTGTCTGTTTTTTTGATGAATGGTTTCCGGAGAACGAACCCGACGGCGTGGCAAGCCACACCTCAAGATTGTGCCCTCCGGTCGCCGGTCACGATCGCGTGCCGGCCGAAACCAAAAGAGATCGAACTACCAAATTGCCAAAGATCATTTCGGCTTGACGACGTAACTGCCGATCAGCCGAGCCCCCAAGTCTAGCAGCCAGATGGTGGCGGTCAACACCCTCCCATGGCTGCCGGATTTCGGGACTTTCGCAGATTCTTCAGAAAGAAGACTCGCTGCTCGTCTGGTCTTTACGTGGCGGATGCAGCGTTTGTTCACCGGCGAGTGATCCCGGGCTACCAAGCCGCCTCGCCGAGCCCTGTCCGGAGCCCCACGCCCCTAATTTTCGCGTCCTAAAAGCACCGGAATATCAAGCCGATGCCCCTCCCGGAGGACGGTGATTAAGATCCTGTCGCCTGGGTTTTTCGACTCGACCGCCGAGAGAAAATCGTCGGCCGTGCGGACCGGCTCCCCCGCGACCGCCACGATCACGTCCGCACCACTGCGGTCGATCCGCTCAAACTCGGCCACAAACGGCCCCTGCCGCCGCCGCTCCCGGATCACCCGAAACCCGTGAATACCGGCCTGATCGGCCGGCCCGTCAGGCACGACGGCAGCGACCATCAGCCCCGCTTCCGACTGGTAGACACGGGCGATTCCCGCGTCTGGCCGGATCACGCGGCCCTGCCGGATCAACTGGGGGACGATCCGCCGCAGGGTGCCCACGGGAATGGCAAACCCGATCCCCGAACTCTGGCCTGTCCGGCTGGCAATCGCCGTCGTCATCCCGATGATTTTGCCGGTGCTGTCGAGCAATGGCCCCCCGGAGTTTCCCGGATTGATCGCCGCGTCGGTCTGAATGATCGACTTGATCGTGCGGCCCGTTTTCGTGGGCAGGGAACGATTGAGGCTCGAAATGATCCCCGTGGTGAGCGTCCGCTCGAGTCCGAATGGGTTGCCGATCGCAAACACCCGCTGCCCAACCCGAAGGTCATGCGAGCTGCCAAAACCGAGCGGCTCGAGCTGCTCACCCGTCGCCTCCACTCGCAGCACGGCTGTGTCTGTGGCGGGATCAACCCCAACCACCCGGGCCTCGTGGGCCGAACCGTCGTGGAGCACCACCTGGATCTCCTGGGCAGCCTCGATGACGTGGAAGTTGGTGAGAATATGGCCCTCCCGGTCGATGACAATGCCTGACCCGGCCCCTTCGGAGGGGACCTCCATCATGAAGAAACCGGCCGCCACGGTGGCCTTGGTGTTGATGTTGACCACGCCCCGATTGCCGGCCTGGTAGACCGTGATGTTTGTCTGCTCTTCCGGGGTGAACGAGCGGCTGACCGCACCGGGGGGCTCAGCGGCCTGCAGGGCGACTGACACGGCCGCCGCGCAGATCGTGACCAGGCAACCGCCGGCGACGAAGATGGGCTCTCGGCTCGCCCGTGAGGCCGCCCCGGATCGCCGGACCACGCCCGCCACGAGCCGGCGGAAACGCTGCACGCCGCTGTTCGGCCGGACCTTCATGAAATCAACTCGTTGCCGCGTCATCACCCCGTCGATTATTCACAACACATCCCGGCGGCTCCATCCCAGTCGGCAGGGAGTAGCCGTGAGACCCGCGAGAGACCCGCGGAAATCCAGCAGAACCGGCGTTGGCGGGTTTGGGGGTGCCCAAATATGCTTGTCATGGTACAGCCGGGCTTTTCTTGCCGTCCCTGGAGTGTTCACCATGCACCCCGCTTCCTTCGCCTCGTTGCTGGCGACCGCCGCCATCCTCGCCCTCGCCGGGCCGCCTGCCGCTACCGCTGCCGCTGGAGAGTCGACCGGTCTCACGTTCGCAGAAACCGTGGCCAAGAGCGAGTCACATCCGCAGGTGACCGCCGTCGGGCTTCGGCACGAGGGGATGGAGCCGATCGGGCCGGCCGACGTGGTGATCCTCGTCGACACATCGGCGAGCCAGACTGGGATTCATCGCCAGCGGACCCTCGACGCCGTTGCCGGCATCCTCGAAGCCGCCCGGCCGGCCGACCGTCTTGCCGTCTCCGCTGTGGATGTCGCCGTCGCACCGCTGACGGAAGGATTCCACGGTCCTGGCGACGTCGCGCTCCAGGCGGCGGTCCGGACGCTCGATTCCCGGACGCCCCTGGGATCGACCGATCTCGTCGCCGCGCTCGAGGAAACGATCGCCCGTTTCGACGGTGAAGGCCCCAAGCGGATCATCTACGTGGGCGATGGCCCTGCCCTCAACGGGATCGATCCCGACGCATTCGCGGCGGTTGTCGACCTGCTGCGATCTCGCCGGATCGTCGTGTCGAGCCTGGGAATCGGGCCTACGGTGAACTGGCAGTGCCTGGCCGCCTTGGCGGCCAACTCTGGTGGCATGGCCACCGTTCCGACGGCAGCAGACGATGCCAAAGCGGCAGGTGGACAGCTCGCACAACTGGCGACCCAACCGGTCGCCTGGCCGGTTGAGGCCAGCCTCTCGAGCGACTCGGCGGATACCGCCCTCCGCATGCTGCCCAGCCGGTTGCCTCCCCTGCGATCCGATCGTGATTCGATCGTCCTGATCGAAGGCACACTGGTTGACCCCACACTCGCTTTCGCTCTCCGGGGAGATGCTTCGGCCGAAGAGGTGACGCTCGCGATCCAAGCTCCTAAACCCCAGCCCGAGAATGCCTACCTGGCCGAGCTCGCCCGCAACGCGCGGGGGACGGATGGCCTTTTTCTCCCGATCGTCGGCCGCGACGGCTTGAGGGCTGCAGAAGGCGTGATTCGCGGCGAGGCTTCCAGTTTGGCCGCGCTTTCCGCGCAGGCTGAGGCCTCCGGATCCCACGCATCGGCTGCCCGGCTTGCTGAAGCGTCGCTGCGCCGCGACCCCGACAATCAGGAGGCGGCCCTCATTCACGAGGCGGCGACACGCCAACTGGGTGGAGAGCCGGAGCCGCCAGTTGCTGCAGAATCTGGCCCCGCGTCGGGCGAGACCGACGAACTGGCCGAGCTCTCCCGCTGGCGACGCATTCGGGGCCAGCAGCAGGAGCGAGACGCCGCGGTTCGGATTCGTGCCGCCCGTCAGATGCTCTCGGCCGACCCCGACGGCGCTCGCGACGCCCTCAAGCTTCTGCAGGACGAGATTCGCACGTCCGAAGACCTCGATGCGGCGGCCAGAGAAAGGCTCCTTGCCCAAATCGAAATGCGGGTCCGCGAAGCGATCATCCGCAGCCGCGAGAAGACCCAACGTGACCTGGCAGCGGAACGGCGGGCCGCCATTGGTCGGGAGCGACTCCGCCTGACGAGCGAGCTCCAGCGACGGGAGGAAAAGATCCGCCAGCTGACCGAAAAGTACGCCGCCCTGGTCGAAGAGGGGATTCGGGTCGGCTACGCCCAGGCTCAGAACTACCCGGCTGTCATTGACGGCGAGGCCACGATCGGCACCGAG
>CALGAS010000240.1 GCA_937959175.1 uncultured bacterium
AGCCCCGGCGGCGGTCGGCGTAGGTCGAGACCCAGGGCTCACCGCCAATGTGGGCTGCGTTTAACATAACGCAGCGAGCCGGCGGGTGTCAAACGACGTGTTTTACGGCCGCTGCACCGACCCGATCTCGCCTCAGAGTGGCGGCCCTGCCGAGTCCCTCTCCACGAGATGCGGCGGCACCCGCACACTCCGGGGCCGCGACTCGGCTGCGCGGCCGTCGATCCGGTCGAGCAGCAGTTCGGCCGCCCGCTGGCCGATCGCATAGGGATCCTGGCGGATCGTTGAAAGCCGAGGGCGGAGCCAGGCGGTTTCTACGAGGTCGGCGAAGCCGATGACTGACACGTCGCTGCCGACACGGAGGCCGAGCGACTCGGCAGCCGCGTAGACATCCGGGGCCATCCGATCGGAGGCCAATGAGATCGCCGTCGGGCGGTCTCCCGCAGCGAGGATCCCGCGAACGAGTTCCAGACAGCGGCAGTCGTCGCATGCTTCCGCGATCCACGTCACCTTCCCATCGGCAGCGGACCGCTCGGCCAGGGCGTCCTCAAAGCCCCGGCGGCGGTCGGCGTAGGTCGAGACCCAGGGCTCACCGCCAATGTGGGCCAGCCGTCGATGGCCCAAGGCCAGGAGATACTCGGCGGCTGCCCGGCCTCCGGCAACGTCGTCGGTGCCGCTGAAATCGGCCTTGGTCAGCGGGAGATGGCGGTCGACAGCCACCAGCGGCACGCCACGTTCCCAGACTTCGTGGAGATAAACCTGGGAGACGGTCTCGTCCGACGGCCAGAAGATGATGCCATCGACACGATGATCCAGCAGCCGATGGAGATACTCCCGCTCCGCTTCGTCTCGCTCCGCCCGGGGGCCGAGCCCATGGAAATGGAGAATCGGCAGGCAGCGGCTTTCCGCCAGCCTGTCGTGAATGCCGCGGACGATCTCCGCTGCAAACGACAGCGAGATCGGCACCATCACGCCCACCGTGCCGCTGCGGCCCTGCTTGATGGCGTGGACCAGCCGGTTGGGCCGGTACCTCAGACGCGTGGCAGTCTCCAAGACCCGTTTGCGGGTAGCCGGCGAGATCCTGCCCCGACCGCTCAACGCTCGGGACACCGTCATCATGGAGATGCCGAGTTCCTCGGCGATCTGCTTGAGCGTGGCACTGCGACGCGGCCGGGGTGCGGTCATGATGGGGGAAACCCTACTCTCCACGGGCACAGCCCTCCAGCGACTCGAGCCAGGACTATTGCCCACTGCACGCCAAAGCGATAATAATAACCCTCGCGGGATAGGCTGGGAAACTGGGTGACGAGGAACCGGGTCTGATGGGTGCTGTCAACGTTTCCCCGACGTCCTGCTTTCAGCACCTCGCTGTCTGGGCGACCGTGGCCGCGGCCTGCTTTGTCGTCGTCGGCTGCGAGCGGAACTACCCGCCAGTGTCGGGCCGGGTGACGATCGCCGGCCGGCCGGCCGCGGGCGTGCGGGTCCTCTTCACGCCGCTGGCCACCGGAGAGAACGTCGCCCCAGGCCCCTACGCCCAGGCGACCACCGACGCCGACGGGCGGTATTCCCTGGTAACGCGGCGCGGCATCCCGGGAGCCACGCCCGGCAAAAATCGCGTCGAGTTGAAGGCGGCCGCCTGGAACGAGCTGGACTACCTGCGAAGCGATGCGGCCCGCCTGCGGGCGGAGGCCGGTGGCGACCGAAAGCATCCCGCCCATCGCCAGCGAATCGCCCTCGACGAACGGATCAAGCGGTTGGAGGGTCACGCAGGCAGCGACGGTCTCGAGCCGTCGGCCGTCTCCGAATACCTGGTGCCCGCCGAGGGCACAACCTCCGCCGATTTCGATCTGGCGACGCTGGCGAACGAATCGCCCGGAAGGGGAACACCGTGAACAGGCCGCATCGGGACAACGCCACGACGGGCTTTACGCTTGTCGAACTGCTCGTTGTGATCGCGATTATCGCGACGCTGATTGGCCTGCTCATGCCGGCGGTGCAGTCGGCCCGCGAGGCTGCCAGGCGGAGCCGCTGCAGCAACAATCTCCGCCAGATCTCTCTGGCTGCCCAGGCCTATGCCTCGCTCGGTGAGGTCTTTCCGCCGGGGCTCAATGGCCCAGCCAGCCCGAGCTTCAGCCGCAGCCCCTTGCCGATCACGCCAAGGCCGTCCGCTCCGACCAGCGGGCTCTCGATCGGCTGGCCCGTCTATCTCCTCCCCCACCTCGAGCAGACCCCTCTCCACGACCTCCTCCAGCAGGTCTCGGCGAACTGGGACACTCCCTACGGCGCTACCAGTGCCAACGGCAGGCTGATCGTCGCCACGGAACTGGCAGTCTTTACCTGCGACAGCGATCAAGCCCCCGATGGCGGCTACAACCGGCCCTACACCGATTCCGAAGCCATCTCACGCGGCCTCGGCCTCCACTCGAGGAGCAACTATGTCGGTTCGATGGGCGTCAACGGCTATTGGAACAATCAGGATCTGGCGTATTTCCTCAAGGCGCTCAACTGGCCGCTCAATCCCCATAAGCGAACCGACTGGGGGATCATGGGGATCAACTCCCAGACCAACTTCGCCCACATTCGCGACGGCACCAGCAACGTGATCCTGTTCGGGGAGCGATCGAGCGCCGAGAACACGCTCTCCTGGCTTCCGGCCCACGAGCGGGTGCCGCGTGGCGGCATCTGGGGCGGCTGGTTCGATGGCTGCGAAGCGGCGGGGCACGGAACCAGGATGAGCACGCTGGGATGCGTGGCGCGGCGAACCGGGGCCCCGCAGTTCACGGTCAACGGCAGTTGGGGCAGCATCGGGGTGGCGAGCAGTTACCACCCGGCCGGCGCGAATGTCGCCATGGCCGACGCGTCGGTTCACTTTGTCAGCGAGGACATCGCCTTTCCTACCTTCTGCGACCTCAACGCCATGGCGGACGGCGCCGCGACCGCGTTGCCGTGACGTGACGTGCCATCGGACGAGCACACCATCATGACCATCAGCCGCTTGCTCACCTCCGCCTCGTTGGTGGCCGTCATCGTGGCCGGTCCCGCGATCGCGGCCCGGTCGGATGACGCGATCCCGCGGTCGGTGGAGGCGCTCTGGGCCGACTTCGATCCGCGACGGGATCCGCTCGAGACGGAGGTGATCCGGGAATGGCGGGAGGACGGCGGGGTGTATCGCCACGTTCGGTTTCTCGTCGGCCACTTCAAGGGCCAGCCGGCCCGGATGGCCGCGATCTACGGCTTTCCCGCGGATGCCGCGGGAAAGCTACCCGGCGTGATGCACATCCACGGCGGCGGCCAGCGGGCATCGCTGGCGGAAGTCAGGTTTCTCGTCGATCGGGGCTATGCGGCCCTGTCGGTCAACTGGGGCGGCAGAGGTGGTGGTGAAGGGCCATTCAATGCGGTGGAGGGAGCCGAGCCCGGAGAGCCCAATACCGAGTGGGGTGCCGTCGACCCCTCCCAGTGCAATGGGCAGGGCTATAGCACCCTGCTACCCGGCCCGTTGCAGATGTACGAAGACCGAGAGCACCCCAAGAACAACAACTGGTACCCGCTGACGGTCGGCTGCCGCCGGGGCCTCACCTTTCTCGAGCGGCAGCCCGAGGTCG
>CALGAS010000241.1 GCA_937959175.1 uncultured bacterium
CGGTAATGCTTCCCATCGTCGTGTTCTTTGTTCCTTAACCCTTCTTGGCGCCGTAGAGGCTGCGGGACTGCTTGCGGCCCGAGACGCCGAGCGTGTCGAGCGCGCCGCGGATGATGTGGTAGCGGACACCCGGCAGGTCGCGGACTCGGCCGCCGCGGACCAGGACGATCGAGTGTTCCTGGAGGTTGTGGCCCTCACCCGGAATGTAGACGGTGACTTCCTTCTTATTGGAGAGCCGTACCCGGGCGATCTTCCGAAGGGCCGAGTTGGGTTTCTTCGGTGTCATCGTCCGCACCTGGAGGCAGACGCCCCGCTTCTGCGGACACTTGTCGAGCACCGGAGACTTGGAAAACTTCCGCTTCGGGCGGCGGCGGTGGCGGATGAGTTGGCTGATCGTGGGCATGCAGTCGTGGCTGTGTGTCGGAGGAGTTTGTGGCGAGCCCCAGAGAATACACCAGGACTGAGGCCGACGGAAGCGGGGGGCCGGCCGCGGCCAGGGATTTCGCCGCGGTCCGGCACCGGTTAGGCGGGGTGGAGGATTTCCCCCCGGCCACCGGCCAGAACGTCGCCGTGCCACTGCTGAAAGCGGCGGGGCGGGGCGGCCGCCGGCCAGAATCCGGCCCGCCCCAGGCGGGCCAGCAGGACGGCGATGAACGGGGGCAGCCAGGCCCGGCCGGCGTGAAACGTGGCTGGAATCGCCGGATGATCTGCCAGGGCCACCAGCGACCCTCGGGCCATCCCCAACCCGGCCCGGGGTCCGACGCGGCCGGCGACGACCACCGTCCCAGCCCGCATTTCGAACGCGGACGCCTCACCGCAGCCCCCGCCGGCGGCGAGGATTCCCCGCCGCATCCGCTGGCCGGCCATGTGGCCCACGTCGCCGGCGACGATCACGAGGCCGCCCCGCATTCCCTCCCGGCTGCCCGGCCTGGCCCCGGCCACATTGTCGCCGGCGGAGCCGGCCACGTGCACCTCGCCACCGCTCATCTCAGCTGCGAGCCAGTCACCGGCGGAGCCTGCCACCTCGAGCCTGCCGCCGGTCATGCCCTCGGCAGCGTGCCGCCCGACCGGGCCGACGACCCGCACCTGGCCCAAGGACATCCCGGCAGCCAGGGAATGCACCCGGGAGAAGTCACCGCGGCATTCGAGGACGCCGTCGCCGAGATCACCTTCAACGGTGAAGAGCTCGCCCAGTTCGGCCGGCTGCTCGTCGGCCCGCACCATTCGTCGCTCAACCGCGTCGAGCGAGAGGCCGGCGAGCCGGTCGGGCGTGATCCCGAGGAGGTCAATCGCCAGCGGTCCGCCGTTGGCCGGATCGGTGCGGGGGGTGAGGGTGAGCGGCATCGGGGTGGCTCGCGGGGGCGCTTCGAGCGAGGAGACGACGGTCAGGGGCACGCGCAGAAGCCGGGGATCTTTGCGACTCACAGCCGGCGTGCCGTCGGCCATGAGAGCATCCTGTAGCAAAATCTCCCGGATTCGAGCATGTCACCGCCGGCCTCGGCAAGACTCAGCGAGGGCTTGCCCAACGGCCCTCCGTCCCGCGGTAAAAGTGCCAGGGGTTGGTGGTGCATGCGGATTGGGCGGGTCGGTGGTGAGGGCGTTTCGGAAATCGAGAGCGGGATCGCCCAATGGCCCGCCGTCCCCCCGGCTCGCGCCGGGGGGCTTCTATGGAAAAGGGGACTGGCTCCGAGCGAAGCGAGGTGCCTGTACCCTTTTCCAACACGAGGACACACGGAATACGGGCCCGCCCCGAGCCGACGAGAGGGACGGTTTTGGCCTCCGGCGTTGCCCCGCTCACGGAATGAGCGGGGCAACGGGAGCCGACTGCGTGCTAGGTCACCACCGGAACCTTCCGGGAGGCGGCGGTGGGCGACTTGGTGAGCTCCACCATCAAGACGCCCTTGTCATAGCGGGCGGTCACCTGTTCCGGATCGACACTCTCGGGCAGCGGGATCGAGCGAGAGAAGCTACCGTAGCTGCTTTCGCGGTGGGTCCAGCCCTCGCCCTTGGCCTCCTGCTCCGTCTTCTTCTCGCCCGAGATCACCAGCCGGTCTTCGGAGACGCTGACGTCGACGTCCTGGGGATCGATACCGGGTAGCTCGGCCCGGACGTGAATGCCGGTGTCGTTTTCCTTTATGTCGATCGAGGGCAGCCAGCGGCCGGGCTCCGGCGTCTCAAACCACGTCGAGGCGACCGCCGGGCGGCTCATGAAGCCCTCGAAGAGGCGGTTCATCTCGTTGCGAAAATCGGCCAGGGTGGCCAGGCCGGGCTCCATGCCGGTGGACCGCTTCGTGCGAAAAGGGATCAGACTCATCGGAATGTCTCCTCTTCTCGTGCTCGAACAATCGGAATCACAACTCGACCGGCCCCCAGCGGGCCGGCCACCACATCGACGGTGCGCCGGCGGGCAGCGATCCGCCACCCGCCGGCCAGCGCCGTTGTCTTCCTCGCTGCAGGCATCAGCGAGCCGCATTCAGCCCGCCCGAACGTCGACCTTGCGCGGCCGGACCGCCGCCAGCCGCGGCACCCGGATGGTCAGCACGCCCCGCCGGTAGTCGGCCGAGATCTGCGAGGCATCGAAGCCCTCACCGAGCCGGAAGCTCCGCCGGTAGTTGCCGATGCCGTACTCCTGGCGGATCGGGCGGCCTGGCAACTCGCGGGCTGGCACACTGGCCTGCACGGCAAGCACTCCGTCCTCGAAGGTGACGTCGATCCCGTCGGCCTGGGCACCGGGGATGTCGGCGTCAAAGATCACCTCGGACCCGCAGTCGCGGATGTCGACGTTGGGCTGGTAGGTGATCTCGGGGACGGCTGCCGCCGGCTGCCCGGCCGGTGCCGGCGTGGCTCCGGTGGGAGGAGTTTCGGCGGCGGTGGTTTGAATCTGGGTTGTCATGGGATTGTCGCTCCTTTCATGGCAGATGTCAGAACAGAAGTCCGCAGAGGGGATGCCGATTCGCAAGATGCGGGGCAGCCAGTCAGGCTGACCGCACCTCGACGCGGCGGGGTTGAGCCTCGGCCGCCTTCGGGCAGGTGACCGTCAGGACGCCGTCGACCAGGCGGGCCGTCACGCCGGCGGCGTCGACGAGTGTCGGCAGGGGAATCCGCCGCTCGAACCCGCCGAAGCCCCGTTCACGCCGGTGCCAGGTCACCGTGCCGCCATCCTCGGAGGCCTGCGGCTCGACACCCTGGTGGGGTGCGGGCCGTTTCCCCTTGAGCACGAGTTCCTCACCGCTCACGGTGATGTCGACGTCGCCCGTGTCGAGGCCGGGCAACTCCGCCTCCATGGTGATCGCCCGATCGGATTCACGGACGTTGACCGCCGGGAAGGCGGCACCGTCACCACGAACGCCCCAGCCGTGGAGCGGAGGGGCGGCGGTCAGGGAGGACCAGAGGCGATCCATCTCGTCGCGCAGTTCTTCAAGCGGGAGCGCGAATCCCGCACGAAACGTCGTCATGGCAATGGCTCCTCGTTGCAGGTGTGGGCCGGGCGCCAACCGTTCCCTGCACCGCCGTCGGAGCGTCATTCCTGACGTCGCCTGTTCTCGCTCTGCCCGGAATGATTCGCGGCGGCGGTGCCGGAAGGCAACCCGCACCCAGTTGTCTCGAGATGGTGTTGCAAACAGCGTGCCAATCGGCGTGAACGCCCGAACACCGGACGGTGAAGGCCGCAAACCCGGGAAAAACCGCCGGGCCGAGCCGTGGCGTCCCTTGACCTGAGCGGTCGTACCGGTGGCGAGGACTGTCAGCATGGCAGCCACAGGCAGCAGCGACTGCCGCTGCTTGTGGGGAGGTGGACATCTCCTATACTGCCGCGATCGCTGGCGGGCCGGGCCGGCTGAATCTCAGGAGTTTGCGATGCGGTTCACGCTGCTCGATCGGGTCATCGCCGTCGATCCCGGCCGAACCATCACGGCGGTCAAGACGGTTACCCTCTCCGAGGAGTACCTGGCCGACCACTTCCCCCGCTTCCCGGTGCTGCCGGGAGTCCTGATGCTCGAGGCGATGACCCAGGCGGCCGCCTGGACGATCCGGCTCGGAGAAGACTTCGCTCACTCGATCGTCGTGCTGCGGACCGCCCGGAACGTCAAATACGGCGACTTCGCCGAGCCCGGCAAGATCCTCACGGTGAAGGCCGAGGTGCTCAGCCAGGACGAGACCACCACCAAGGTCAAGGCCAGCGGCATGATCGGCGAGCGGACGAGCCTCACCGCCCGGCTCGTCCTCGAGCGGTACGACGCGATGGAAGACGCCCGGCGGACGGGCTCGTACATGACGCCGCTCGACCCGCCTCCCGCAGACGACCGGCTCCGACACCCTTGAGCGGAGGTTCCTGTCAGGACCGGAGGAGCT
>CALGAS010000242.1 GCA_937959175.1 uncultured bacterium
ATCTTCTTGCGGCCGAAGATCGCCCCCAAGACGGCCGAGCCGATCGAGACGTAGGTCTGCAGCGACTGGTTCTGGGCCTCGGCCTTTTCCTTCTCGAGCTTCTGGCGGGCCCGCTCGATCCGATCGGCAAGCGTCGCGAGCTTGGACGCCTGTCGCGAACGGATCTTCTCCATCTCGGCGTCTCGCCACTCGTGCACCCGCAGGGCGATCCGGCTGCGGAAGTCCCGCTCCGATTCGCCCGGCCGCGAGACCTCACCGACGACGGTCGCCTTCCAGGCGAACAGGTTCGAGGTGCGGCCGAGCCAGCCCTTGAGCGAGTTGGCGAGCGTCGTATAGCCGCGGGGTCCGGCCAGGGCCGGTGGTAGCGGGGCGAACGAGCCGGGCCGCGGGGCGGGTTCGATCTCCGGGGCTACGGGCAGGACCTCGGCCCCCTCCCAGGCCGACTCGCCGAGCGATTCACTGGCCGGAGCCAGGCAGATCACTTCGCGGTGCTCCTCGATGCCGGCATGGGAGAGCGAGTAGCGGACGATCGCCCGGCCGAGAATGTGGGGCTCGTAGGCGACGGCCGCATCCGGGGAAAGAGGCCCGGCGGGCGGGAAGAAGACCTCGCGAACACCCGGCGGAAGGATCGGCCGCGGGGCACCGGAGGCCCGCCACGGCGAGGCAGCCTCGGCCGCAGCCGCCACCGGCGGACTCTCCGCGGGGCCAGTTGGCGGGCTGCCCGGCGAGGCTGTCGACCCTTCAGCCGTCAGCCGTCGGATCTCTTCCCGCAGGAGCGGGCCACGGAGATACGACATCGTCCAGCGGGTCTGAAAGAGCGTCTCCTCGTCCTCATGGACCGAGTGCATCAGGAATCGCCGCTGCTCGAGGCCGGAGAGGAGCCGGTCGACCCGGGCGCGGTCGAAGCCGCCCCCCGCGCCTGCGGCCGCGCCCTCGAGACCGTCGAGCACGCGGGCCTTGTCGCGGGCGGTCTGCAGCCGGCCGAGGAACCAGAGCCCAGCGTTGGAGAGGCCCTTGTAGTCGAGGTCGACCGGGTTCTGCGTGGCCAGCACGACGCCCAGCCCATAGGCCCGGGCCTGCTTCATGAGCGTGAGGATCGGCTTCTTGCTCGGCGGGTTGGCGACAGGCGGGACGTAGCCGAAGACCTCGTCCATCAGAAAGAGGGCCCGGAGCGAGGAGGTGCCCCCCTGGGATCGCATCCAGGAGACCGCCTGACCGGCGAGCAGGGTCACGAAGGCCATCCGCTGGGCTTCGGCCAGGTGGGCGATCGAGACCACGGCCACCCGCGGCTTGCCGGCGGGCGTCCAGAGCAGTTGGCCCACGTCGAGCGGCGCCCCTTCCAGCCAGGCCTCGAAGCCGGGAGCGGCGGCGACGGTGTTGAGCCGCGTGGCCAGTTGGAAGCGATCGCCCGCAGGGTAGAAGTTTTCCAGGTCGAGAAAGCCGACCCGGTCGATCGGCGGCGTCGGGATCGTGCGAACGAGCGTGCCGAAGTCGACCTTGCGGCCGCTCTGCCAGAGGTGCTCGACGATCGTGGAGAGCAGAACGTGGTCGCGGCTGGTGCCCGGATCGGCGTCGATGCCGACCAGCGCCAGGATGCCCGAGACGAGCGACTCGATCCGCTCCCGCCGGGCCTCCGGATCGTCGAGGATCGCCGGCGGCGGCGCATCGAGGCTGCCGAGCATCGCCAGGGGCGTGCCGCTGCGGCTGCCTGGGGTGTAGACGGCCATCTCAACGGCGTCGCGGAGCCGGCGGATCCGCTCGGGCGACTGGCCGGAGCCGGCCAGGCCGGCCGACCACTTCTCGGCGGTGCGGGCGGCGAGTTCGTCGACGGTGATCCCTTCGCGGCGGGCCGCCTCGGGATCAATCCAGGGCTGGAAGTCAGCCGGGGCAAGGTCGGGAAAGGAGAGCAGGACGTTGGCGAGGTCGCCCTTGGGGTCGATGACGAGCGTCGGGATGCCGTCGAGGGCCGCCTCCTCGATCAGGCCCACGAGCAGCCCGGTCTTGCCGCTGCCGGTCATGCCGACGCAGACGGCGTGGGTGGTGAACCGCCGGGCATCGAGCAGGAGCGGCTCACCGGTGGGGGCACCGGCGTCGTCGAG
>CALGAS010000243.1 GCA_937959175.1 uncultured bacterium
CGCTCGGAGCCAGTCCCCATTTCCATAGAAGCCCCCCGGCGCGAGCCGGGGGGACTGCGGGCCGTTGGGCGAGAGGCGTCCCCGGGAGCCCGCGCAACCGTTCACGACCACCCCGCCCAAAACGCGTGCCGAGCCAAACAAACCCCGGGGGCCCTCAAACTCCCGGGGCCCTTAAACTCCCGGGGCCTTCTTGGTTCCCCGGGCGGGCCGTTGGGCCGTATCCGTGCTCACCATGGGGCACATCCCGCGCGTCAGGCCGACTTCGCTTCGTCGAGGGCCTGCTGCAGCCGCGCCTTGGGCTGGACGCCCATCATCTGCTGCACGAGCCGGCCGCCGCTGAAGATCATGATCGTCGGGATGCTTGCCACGTTGTAGGTCATCGCCAAACGGCTGTTGTCGTCGACGTTCACCTTGCCGATCTTGAAGCTGCCGGCGTTCTCGGCCGAGAGCTCCTCGATCACCGGGCCGATCATCCGACAGGGACCGCACCAGGGGGCCCAGAAATCGACGAGCACCGGCACGGGCGACTCCAGAACCTCGGACTGGAAGTTGTCATCGGTGAACTCGAGGGCGTTTCCCATGGTCGTGTCTGTCTCCTGTCGATTTCGGTGCGGCCAACGGCCGCGGTAGGCTGTGACCGGCTGTGCCGCCGCGGTGGCGACCACTCGCCTCGGTCGCGCGGAAGTATACCCGCTGCGGCCCGGCGGAGGCGATGCGGGTTTGGCGATGGCCGAGAGAGGCGACGGGAAGCGGTTTGATGAGTGCCGTCCACGCGATCAACCTGACCGCCGCCTGGGCTCAACCGGCCGCAGACAGCCAGGGAACCCCCTGGCGGCGGCAGTTCGGCCTGCCAACCGGGCTGACGGCCGCCGATCGGGTCTGGCTCGTCGTCGAATCCCCCAGCGGCTGTCGGCTGGAACTCAATGGCGTCGAGATTCAGGCAGCGGCAGCGGGCGGAACCCTGCGGCAGGAGGTCACGCAGCAGCTGCAGCGGCGAAATGTGTTAGTCCTGCTGGCCGGCAGCGATGACCGCGACTCGGCTGCCGAGGCAGGAGCCGCGGCCGACCGTTGCCCGCTGCCGGCTCGACTGGGACGGGTCTGGCTCGAGATCGAGCCGACGGCTTGACGGCCTGCCACGGCTGCCGCTACGACCAGACGGAAGTGCCGCTGCCCTCAGCGTTGAGGGCTGCCGGCCCAGAATCAGCAGGAGCGAGCCAACATGTCGGTCATCCGAGTGGGAAGCACGAGCAAGTATGCGGACGGGTGGGATCACATCTTCGGCGGCTCCGCCGCAAAGACGAAAACCCGAGCCACCACGGCCAAGCGGGCCGGCAAGAAGCGGACGAAGAAAGCCGTCAAGAAAGCCACTGGCAAGGCCGCCAAGAAGAAGTCGAAGCGGCGGTAGGAGGTGAATGCGCGGGCTTCCGGGGACGTCTCTCGCCCGAGGGCGCGATGTTCCGCCCGTGGTCCGGGGAAAGCCCCGGGAGG
>CALGAS010000244.1 GCA_937959175.1 uncultured bacterium
CCGCAGAGAAGGCTCACTGTTCTGCGTGGCCGCACTGGGCCAGATCGGCCCCTCGGAGGGCAGAAAACCCTGTTTCCCACGGGTTTCAGGCCAATCTCACCGGCTTGGTGAGGCCCTCACAGCGGTGAGGACCGGCCCGGAAATCGGGTTTTTTGGGCCTGCTAGACCCGCGTTTCCGAGGGCTAGCCCGCGGGGCCAGCGGGCCGCCGTCGCTTGCCCGATTCCGCCAGCGACCAGGGCTCGGCCGCCACGATTCTGCGGGGCAGGGCGTGCGGCTCGATGCGGGAGCGACAGCCCTCCCGCAGGGCAACGGCATCGAACGTCGCCTGCGGCTCCATCACCACCTCGGCAACGGGAACCAGCCCAAGCAGAGGATGCGACTCGGCCTGACAGACGGCATCCTCTACCCCGGGCTGGGCCACCAAGACCCGCTCGACCGCCTCGGGATTCACGAGCCGGCCGCCGCTGCGAAAGATCCGATCGATCCGGCCGCGGAAGTGAAGCCGCCCGGCCGGATCGAGACTCATCAGGTCGTTGCTGTGGAAGAAGCCCTCGGCATCGAGGCCCTCGTAGCCTCCGCCATGCCGGATGTATCCCAGAAACATCGACGGCCCCCGCAGCACCAGCCTGCCGGCCTCCTGGCCTGGATTCGGATCGAGCCGCCACTCCAGATGCTCATAGGGCACGCCCACGCAGGCGTCCTCCCCGCCACCCTCGTCGAAGGACAGATGTGAGATCCGCGGGCCCGCCTCGGTCATGCCGTAGAGAAAGAGCCGCCGGGCGTCGGGAAACGCCCGGGCCAGGCCGGCCGCCAGATCCGGACCGAGCGGCTCCCCGCCGGTGGTCACCGTCCGCACCCCGGGAAAGGGCTCGCCGTTCCAATAGCCGAGAAAGATGCGAAACAGCGACGGCGGCCCCTGAACCACCGTCACCCCTTCCCGGCGGATGGCCGCCTGGAGTTCCGGCAGCGGCGCGGCCGGTGCGAACAACCGGCAGCAGGCTCCGGCCCAGAGCGAGGCCATGCAGCCGCCCATCAGTCCGTACATGTAGCCGAGCGGCGTGTTGACGGCGATCCGATCGTTCGGGCCGATCCCCAGGGCCGCGGCGATCGTGGCGGCGTTGATGCAGACCGATTCCGCCGGCAGCGCGACGAGCTTCGGCGTGCCCGTTGTGCCCGAGGTGCAGATCACCAAGGCCTCATCCCGCGGGCCGAGCGATCCCGGGGCCGGCGATGCGGCGAGCGTGGCGAGCGACGGCGGTGGCGGTTCCTCCAGCCTCGCAGCCGGTCCCAGCCAGGACGCGATGTCGGCGACCTGGGCGTCGGTCATCGAATCCCGCAGGACGGCCGCCGAGAACCCCTGTCGCCAGCAGGCCAGGACATGGAGGAGGAGATCGAGGGGATCCCGCTGGCGGATGACCGCTCGCCAGGGTCGCGGCCCGGCCGGCTCCGGGAGGGCGGCAGCGGCCGCCGCCACTCGGTCAAGCAGGTCGGCTCCTGTCAGTTCTCCCCCGCCGTGGATCACCACCGGCCGATCCTTTGCCACGGCGATGCGTCGCTCCAATTCCCGCCAGATCACGGTCCCGCCTCCTTGTGGCCCAGGCGGTCTCGGTCCGCCAGTCGGGGATATACTCCGCAGGTCCGCCGCATCGCCAGCGGGGTTTGCCGGTTGGGCGGGCACCTGTCCCCTCTGCCGCCGGGCCCGCTGCCGTGTACCAGTTTCCGCTGATTCGCCCCGACGTGCCGCCGATCGGCGACTGGACGCCATACGTGGAGGAGGCGTACGAGGCACGCCGGTTTTCCAACTTCGGCCCGCTCTCGCTGCGGCTGGAGCAGCGGCTGGCCGATGCCTGGGGTGATCCAGAGACGGTCTGCGTGGCCACCTCCAGCGGCACGGCCGCCCTCGCGGCGGCCCTGATCGCCGGCGGCATCGCCGGCCCGGTGATCCTGCCAGCCTTCACGTTCCCTGCCACGCTGTCGGCGATCCGGATGGCGGGGGCTGAACCGTTCCTGGTCGATGTCGAGCCGCACGACTGGCGGGTTTCGCCGGCCCGGCTCGAGCAGGCCTTCGAGGCGACGGCCGCGAAGGCGGCCATCGTGCTCTGTCCCTTCGGGCTGGCCAGCGACTTCCGGCCCCACGCCGAAACCGCCGCCGACCGCGGGGCGATGCTGGTCGTCGACAACGCCGCCGGACTCGGGGTTGGTCAGCGGCCGTTTGCCGCAGACCCCGCCCGCTTTGAATGCTGCTCGCTCCACGTCACCAAGCCCTTCGGAATCGGCGAAGGTGGCGTCGTCTTCGGACACCGGTCGCGGGAAGATGCCCTCAGGCGGGCGATCAACTTCGGCCTGGCCGCCGGCTCGGCCGACGTCGAGGGCTGGGGCATCAACGGAAAGCTCTCCGAACTTCACGCCGCCGTCGGGCTCGCCGCGGCCGCGGTCTTTCCCGAGCGGCTCGCCCGCCGCCGGGCCCTCGTCGCCCGCTACATCTCCCTCTTGGCTGGCCGGGCAGGCATCGCGGCCTGCACCGACCCGGCCGCCGGGGCCTGGCAGTTCTTTCCGCTGCTCCTGCCGACGCCGGAAGCAGCCGACCGCTTCATCGCCGCCGCGGCTGACGCGGGCATGGAGAGCCGCCGCTACTACACTCCGGCCCTCTCGACGCTCGACGAGATCGATCGCCTGGGAGCGTGTCCCGTCGCTGAGGATCTCGCCCGGAGGATGTGCTGCGTTCCGGTCTACGCCGATGCGACGCCCGCCGAGACGGATACGCTCGCAAGCGTCCTCGAACATGCCCTGGACGCAGCCGCGGCGGTTCCCGGGCCCGCCACCGCGGTGGAGAAGCGTCGATGACGGCTTCCCCGCAGCCTGTCCCTCCCCCACCCGATGGTTTCGACGACCTGCTGGTCGAGTTCCTGGCGACGGTTCTCGACATCGACGACCCGTTGCCGGCACTGCCCGCTGCCGCCAGTCTCGACGACTGGCCTGCGGCGACGGCGGCCCTGGTGGCCAGGGCCGGCCCCACCGCTCGGCAGCGTCGGTTCGACCGGGAGCGGCGATTCGCCCAGGCGTTGGCCACCGCGGCGCCAGCGGTGACCACGGACTCCCTGCCCGCCTTCGCAAATCAGCGAATTTCGGTCCGCCCCGTCGATGTCCTCCGGGCCGGCGGTGGCGAAGACCTCTGCTACCTCAAGATCAACCACGGCTTCTGGGAGCAGCTCTACGCGATCTTCGGCGTCAACGATCCCGCCCGCATGCGGGTCCGGGATCCCGGCCTGTTTCGCCGTCGCTATGTCGAATCGGGATTTCTGGAGGCGTTGGCAGCGGCGATCGGGCTGGTCGCCCGGGCCGACGGCGAGCGGCTCGCGTTCCCGGGAATCCGGTTTGGCGTGAGCCTCGCCAGTGGGACGCACGACCATCCCGACGTGCTGGCCGGTTTCGCGACGCGGGAGCCGCGGGAGCAGAAGATCGTGATGGGAGCGGCGATCGGGCTGGCCTCCTGGTGGGAGGCCTTCTTTCCCGGGTCCCGCCCCGATTTCTGTGACGGCAGTTTCCCCAAGCAGGGTCTTCTCAGCGGCAGACTGCGGGAGACGCTCCTCGAGGCGGCTGGCGACGCCGCCCGGATCGTGTTCGTCGTGCCGCCCCATCTGGCCGGCGTTCGCCTGCTGGGCACACCCCTGCCCCAGGAGACGGTGCTCGTGCCAGCGGAGACCGTTCACGAATCGTGGGCCGCCGGCCTGGCCGCCGTCGGCGGCCATGTGATGGGCCGGCTGGCCGGGGAAGGCCGCGTCGTGCTGATCACGCAGTCGGCCGTCTTCTCGGCGCTGCTCGGTTGCTTTCTGGCCGATGCTCGCCGCCGGCTCCTCCCCCGCGAGGCCCGCCTCCATTTCTTCGATCTCGGCCAGGCCCTCGACGTGGCCGCGCCAGCAGCTGGCGGCCCGTGGTCCCGTCGCCATGCGGCCGGGGCCGAGTCGCTCTTTCAGATCGATCCCCGCTGAAGGTCGCTCGATGCGCAACCACGAATATCTTCCCCGGGCCGCCCTCGAACAGCTCGGTTTCGCCGCCCTGGGTGAGAACGTTCGCATCCACCCCTCCTGTGTACTCGTCGGCTGCGAACGGATCAGGATCGGCTCGCACGTCCGAATCGATCCCTTCTGCATCATCACGATCGGCAGCCGGCTCTCGATCGGCAGCTTCGTGCACATCTCGGGCCACGCGGCGATCGTCGGCAGCGGGCCGATCGAGATCGGCGACCATGCCAACATCTCGCACGGGGCGAAGATCCTTTCCTCGAGCGACCACTTCTCGGCCGCGGCCATCGCCGGCCCGCTCGTGCCCGACGCCTACCGACAGGTCGATCAGCGGCCCGTCACCCTCGGCCGCCACGCGATTCTCGGTGCAGGCTCGGTGGTCCTGCCGGGCGGACTCCTCGGCGAGGGAACGGCAGTCGGCGCGGTCTCGCTCGTCAAGCACGCCCTGCCCGCCTGGAGCGTGGCGGCTGGCTGCCCTGCCCGGGTCGTCGGGCGGCGTGACCAGGGTGGTGTCGCGGCCCGTGAGGAGCAGTTTCGGGCCGGGCGGCTGCCTCCTGCGCCATAGCGGCCGGCCGGTCAGTCGCCTTGTGCCGCCTCCCAGGGGCGGGCCACGCGGTCGACAGCCCAGCGGAGGAAGCGGAGATTTTCCGGGCTCTGCTGGATCGTCGGCTCGACCGCCTCGACATAGCGTTCCAGCCAGGCGAGTTGCCAGGCATCGTCGGCCAGCGACTCATCAGGCGGCTCGAGTCGCCGGCACTCGACATGAATCCGCTCGCCCCGCCACAAGGCCAGGGCCACGATCACCGTCACCCCGAGCCGCCGGGCCAGGGCTGGCAGCCCCCGCGAGAACCGCCAGCGGATGCCCAGCCTCTCGATCTCGACCGGCCGCTGGCCGGTGGCCTGGTCGGCCGCGGCGAGCAAGACGCCGCCGGCGCGGAGGTGAGCCGCCGACCGCACGAGCAGAACGCCGCGTTGATCGGCCTGCAGCGGATCGAAGAGCGTGGCCCGGCTCTGCCGCCGCAGCCAGGCCGGCATGTCGCGGGTGTTGGTCCAAACGGCCAGCGGCAGATCGCGGTCGAGCAGCAGATTCATCAGCACCTTGGGGGGCCCCAGATGAGCCGCCGCCAGGATCACGCCCCCGTTCCGCCGCGCTTCGTCGAGGGCCGTCCAGTCGGCCGCTTCGACCAGCCGCAGGGCGTCGGCCCGGCGTTCCGGATCATAGAGATGATCGCGAACCACCTCCCCGGCGGCAGCCCCCCACCAGGCCCGCCGGCACCAGTCGTCGCCACTGGCGATCTCGCGATGGTTGGCCGCCCAGCGGAGGAGCCGCTCCTGCCGGCTCTCCCGCGCCGCCGCCTCGCGCAACAGCTCGAGTTTTGCCGGCAGCGGCAGCGACATGGCGGCAACCGACTCGACCAGGCCTGCCATCTCAGCCTCGTGCGGCCCGGGCGAGGTGGTCGATCAGGGCGGCCGGCGTCGCCAACGACTCGGCCGTCAGCGTCTCGTCCCGCAGCCGGATGCCGGTTCGACGCTCCAGCTCCAAAACAAGATCGAGGCAGCCGATCGAATCGATGCCCAGTCCATCGGAGCCCAGCGGCGTGTCGAGGTCGACCTCGCCGCCGTGGGCTTCCGCCTGGGATCGGACAACCTCCAGCACGATCCGGGAGAGTTCTTCGTGGTTCATCGTCGCTCGTCTCCTGGGCTGGCTCGCCTGCGAATGCTCGCGGCTCCGCCCGGCCGGTCCGCAGCCAGGGATCGCCGCCGTCCCGCTATGCTGACGGGTCTCCGCCCGCACCAGTATGCAGACTGTCGCCATGGATCGCCGACCGCTCTCGCTGATTGTCGTCTTTTATGACATGGCCCGCGAGGCCGACCGAACGCTTGCCACGCTCGCCCCGGACTACCAGCGTGGCGTCGCGGCCACCGATTACGAGGTGATTGCCGTCGACGCCGGCTCGGCCACGCCGCTGGACGCGAACGCCGTGCAGACCCGCTGCCCCAATGCCCGCCTGCTGCGGACGCCGGCTGCCCCCTCGCCAGCGGCCGCGGTCAACGCGGCCGCCCGACAGGCGGCCGGGGAGGCGATCGCCGTCAGCATCGACGGCGCGCGGATGCTCTCGCCAGGCATCATTGCCGGCATCCTGGCCGGGCTCCAGACCGCGGCCGATCCGGTGGTGGCCACCCTCGCCTGGCACCTGGGCCCGAAGGTCCAGAATGAGTCGATTCTCGAGGGCTATGACGCAGCCGCCGAAGACGCGCTGCTGGCCACGGTCGACTGGCAGCGGGACGGCTACGAACTCTTTCGGATCGCGACGCTGGCCGCCTCGTCGGGATCTGGCTGGTTTCAGCCGCTCAGCGAGAGCAACTGCCTGGCGGTGCCCCGGGCCGCCTGGGATTCCCTGGGGGGCCTCGAGGAGCGGTTCGTGTCGCCCGGCGGCGGGTTTGTGAACCTCGACTTCTACCGGCGGGCCTGCGATCGGGCTGAATCGCTTCTGACCCTGCTCGGCGAAGGGACCTTTCATCAGGTGCACGGCGGCGTGGCCACCAACACGCCCTGGGAACAGCATCCCTTCGAATCCTTTCATGCCGAATACCAGGCGATCCGGGGCGAGGCCTTCGCACCGCCGCTTCGTGAGGCGGTCTATCTCGGCGGGATGCCCGACCAGGCGCTGCCGTTTCTGAGACACTCGATCACCGCAGCGACCCCGCCGGCCTGAGCCGTTGCCCCGAGGGGCTCAGGCGGGGTGCGGCACCGCCCCGGCCACCGGATCGTAGCGAACCGACATCATCACGCCGGCCCGCTCAGCCAGCTCGGCCAGCCGCTCGAGGATGCAATATTCCTCGGCGAACTCCCGGGCCAGGTTGGCCCGCCCCGCTGCCGAAAGGCCCGTGCCCCGGGAGGCCTGAAGCCGATTCCGCTCGGCGGTGGGCCGGAAGCCGAACAGCCGCTCGAAGTCGTCGCCGAGACGTTCCGTGGCGATCACGCCGGCGAGTTGCCCCGGCTCGAGCTGATCGAGGAGGCCGCCGAGATACCAGACAAAGCCTTGGGGCACATGGCCGATCAGCGTCATCATCGTGCCCATGGCGGAGACGTCGAAACGACCTCCTCGCACGAGCCGGGTCGCGAAATCATCGGCATCGGCAAACAACCTGAGAAACTCCGCTTCGCAGCGATGGCGAAGTCGGGCAATTGGGTCTTCCTTGCGAGCCGCCGGCAAGAGGTCGTTCTCCAGCAGGTGCCGCCGCCAGTTGAAGGCCGACACGAACCGGGCCACCGGATCCCGCACCAAGACGACATACCGATGACCTGCCGCCGGCAGCGGCCGCCGCATGTGGAAGTGCTCGAACTGAAAGCCCCGGCCCCGCAGTTCCTCGACGACGCTGCTGCCGCCGCACTTGCCGACGTGAACGAGATCGAACGGCTCTTCCGGAGTCAGGCGGGTCATGCTCGCCCCTGCCCCGCGGCTCGGTCGCGAAGCTGCCGGTAGACGGCGGCCACCTCGTCCGGCAGCGGTGTCTCGTCGGCCCGTTGATGCCGCAGGCGTGCTTCGAAGAAGGTCAGGTCGCTCGCCGCGGGCGTCCGGGGCAGGTCGAGCTGCCGGGCGACCGCCGCCGCCTGCTCGTTGAAGTCGGCCCCACCGCCGCCATACTCTAGCAGCGGGCAGCCAGTCGCCTCCTGCCACTCGATGAGCCGCCGGTTGTAGGCGAGCCAAAGGGCGAGTGCCTTCTCGAGGTTGAACCGGACCGGCGTCCGCTCCTCGAGCGACCGGGCCACCTCGAGCGGATGGCGAAAGACGCCGACAGTCTGAAGCCGGGGCAGGGCCTCGAGCCAGCCATCGATGCAGAACAGCAGCCGCGGATCCTTGAAGCCCCAGGCGGGGCTGTCGGCGAAGGACCGGATAAAGAGGTCGCGGGCGGCCCGATGGAGCGGCTTCCAGACGACCGGCCGCTCGGGCGGACGGTTCCAGCGGCCACCCGCCTCCCGAAAGAGATCCTCATGCAACGCCGTCAGCAGCCAGGACTCGCGATTTCCCTTCTCGTTGGCCGGCGAGGAGGTGCTGACCTCGCCGAGGTCGAGGCCGCACTCCTGAAACGTGCCGGCCAGCAGGCTCGTGCCGCTGCGGTGCATGCCCAGGATGGCCACGACCCGTTGCTCGCGGGCGTCTGCTGGCGACGACGACGGGGGCTGGGTTTGCATGGTCGATCCGGCAATCGTACCCGCCGCCGGCGGGCCGGCGGCAGCCTGGCGATGCCCGAGGGAATCGGCCAGCCAGGGAAGGGCCGCTGCCGACACCCCCCCAAACAAGACCGCCGGCTGCCGGGGGCCAGCAAAGGGTTCGCCGCGGAGGCTCTCGTATTCGGCGAGGAAGGGCCGGACGGGCCGCTTGGATCGCGGCGTGTTGGTGGCCACGCCCCCATGGATCTGGTGGAACGTGCCCTCGCCAAGCAGCAAGACCGGCGGGCCGTGCAGATCGCAGGCCCGCCTGTAGAAGTCTGGATTGACCAGCCCGCCGCCGGGTGACGTGAATCGCTCCTCATACCCCCCCAGCCGCTGCCAGGCCTGCCGGCCCATCGCCATGCAGTTGCTCTCGCTGATGCTGCCGAGCCAGCCCTCCCGACTCGACTGGGCCAGACAGCTGATCGCAAACAGCCGGTAGCCGTCCTGCCGCCAGTCGATCGATCCGAGCAGCCGGTCTTCCTCGTCCTGATCGTAGCCCTCGAGCATCGACTCGTTCTGTACCTTGGGGCCGAGGTGCCAGGAGACCGTTGCCACCAGCCGGTCGGGGAAGGCCCGCAGCGCGGCAACCGCGAGCCGCACGACACCCGGCGAGAGCATCCGCGCCCCGTCGATGCAGACCATCACACGGTCGGCGGCAGTCGCGGCCACCGCCGCATTGATGGCCGCCGCCGGAGAGGAGCACCGCGGAAACCGCATCAGCCGGCAGGCTGGCCCGGCCGCGGCCAGGCACGCCTCGGCGAGCGGCGGATCGGAGCCGACATCGACCGCGATCACCTCGTAGTCGTTCGGATTGGTGCCCTGCTGGTAGCCGGGCGAGAGCGTCTGGAGCGTGCGGGGAGCCTCCCGCGGCATGTTGTGAAAGGCGACGATAATGGAGAGCAGCGGGGTGCTCATGAGCTGCCAGACGGGCGGAGGTGGATGACGGGTCGGTATCATACTGGCGGGCGGCGTTGAGCAGGGTTTGGCCACCGGCCCATGGAGCAGCATCACGCATGACAGCAGCCACAGCGAACGGTTTCCTCATGGTGCCAGACGGGCGATTTTCGCCCGTGGTGAAGGAAGTGGCCGGGTGAGCCGTCGCTGCATCCTCATTCTCGGCATGCACCGCAGCGGTACGTCGGCGCTGACCAGGACCCTCGGCCTGCTCGGTGGTGAACTGCCTGCCGAGACGATGCCCCCGGCAGCCGACAATCCCCGCGGGTACTGGGAATCGCCGTCGCTGGCTCGTTTCAACAACCAGCTTCTCCGCTCGGCCGGCACGGCCTGGAACGACGAGGCGGCGATCCCGGAGGCCTGGTTTGCCGATCCAGCCCGGGCGGCCGACCGTGCCATCGCCCGCGATCTGCTCGCCGCGGCCTTTCCCGGTGACGGCCCCTTCGTCTTCAAGGATCCACGGATCTGCCGGCTGCTGCCCTTCTGGCGGCCGACCCTCGAAGCAGCCGGCATCGAGTTCTTCCCCGTGCTGATGCTCAGGGATCCGCTTGAAGTGGCCCGCTCGCTGGCGGCCCGCGCGGACGATCCCGCCTTCCGGCCGGCGGCCGTCGTCGCGGAGGCCCGCGGGTTGCTGCTCTGGCTGCGGTATGTCCTGGACGCCGAGCGGCATTCGCGTGACACGCCGCGGCACGTCATCGGGTATTCCGACCTGCTCGCCAACTGGCGGCCGCAGCTCGAACTGCTTCTCGAAGCGGGCCTGCTGCCGCCGCTTCGTGGCGAGGCCGCCGGGCAGGTCGACGCGTTTCTTGACCGGTCCCTGCGGCGGAATCGCAGCGGCGACATCGAGTCCGCTCCAGATGATGCGTGTCGCCCCGGTCGGGCCACCGCCCGCGGCCTGCTATCCAGCCTGCACGACCAGACCCTTTCCCCATCGGCCGCCGATGCCCTCGCGGCCTGCCTCGATCAGCTGGTTGCCGCGTATGCACCGCTTCGCGGCCAGCGGAGCCCCCAGGATCCGCACGACCCCTGGGCGGAGGCGATTCTCTCGGCTCTCGATCGGATTCCGGCGGCCGCGCCGGCGGCTCCACGACCGCATCAGGAACCCTCCGTGGAGCCCGCCCCCCGGGCGATCTTCCTCTCGGGAGTGCCCAACTCGATCGGCCATATCTATCGCGTCGAGCATCCGGTTGCCGCCCTCCAGGCCTCCGGCTGGCAGGCCGCCTGGCTGCCGCTCGACGATCCCCGAGCTGAAGCGGAGACGGCCGAAGCAGATCTGGTGGTGGTCTTCCGCTGCGGCTGGAACGATCAGCTCGCCCGGATTGCTGCATGCTGCAGGCAGCGGGGAGCCGCGATGGTCTATGACGTGGACGACCTCCTCTTCGATCCGGCAGTGATCGCCGCCGGCCAGATCGCGGTGCTGACCGTGATGGTCCCGGAGGAACGGCAGCGGTGGATCATCTCCGCGGCCGGCCACCGGACGCTGCTCGAGCAGGCTGACGCCGCCGTTCTGACGACGCTCCCCCTGGCAGAGGCAGCGAGTCACCATTGCCGGCGGTGCTTCGTGCTGCCCAACTCGCTCGACTCCCGGATGGAGGCGGCAGCCACGGCCGCTCTGCCGACGCCCAAAGAGTCAGCTGCCGACGGTCGGCCCCGACTCTGCTTCGCCAGCGGCACGCCTTCCCACGACCGCGACTTCGCCGTGGCCGCCGAGGCGATCGCCCGGCTCTTCACCCGCAACCCTGAGCCGCGGCTGGTGGTCATCGGCCACCTGGACGTCCGCATCTACCCTTGCCTGCTCCCGTTCGCCGATCGGATCGAGTGGCGGCCCCCGGTGCCCCTGCTCGAGCTTTTCGCGCACCTTGCCCGCTGCGACATCAATCTCGCACCGCTGGAACTGGGCAATCCGTTTTGCGATGGCAAGAGCGCCGTTCGCTGCCTGTTTGCCGCCGCCGTGGGTGTGCCGACCGTCGCCAGTCCGACCCAACCGCTCCGGGAGGCGATCATTGACGGTGAGACCGGATGGCTGGCCGACGATGTCGCCGCCTGGGAGGACGCCCTCGGGCGACTCACAGCTGACGCCGGCCTCCGGGAACGGCTCGGCCGGGCGGCCCGGCTCCACGCGTTGGCCCAGTCGGGATTCGCGGCGTATCGTGACCTCGCGGCGGAGACCTTCACAAGGATCATCCGCGATGCTGGAGTTCGTCGCCCTCGTTGGTCGCAGGAAGGAGCAGAATGAACGAGTTTGTCGAGCCGCTCGGGATGCGGGTCTTGATCCGCAAGGATGAGAACCGCCAGACGACCCGCGGGGGCATCGTCCTCCCCGACAAGGCCGAGATTCCGACGATCAGCGGCCGCGTCGTGGAGGTGAGCCTTCAGGTCGAGCGGGACGCCGACGTGCCGATCGACAAGTACGACAAGGTGCTGTTTCATCCCAAAAACGCGATTCCGGTCGATCTCGAGGGCAACAACCTTCTCTATGTGGTGCCGGTTGAGGACGTCGTCGCCGTCTTTCGGCGGGCCGGGACGCCTGCAGGCCGCCGCGATGGCGAATCGGATGCGGCAGGCGACGACTAGCCGCCGGGACGCTTCGGGCAAGCGGGGCAAGGCAGACGAGGCAAGCGGGGCAAACCCTGCCGATTCCCCCGATTGCGATCATGGCGCAGGTCCGGTGGCAACGATGAGACCGGTGGTGCGGGCTGGCCGAGGCCCGACCCTTTGGGATCGGGGAGAGGGAGCAGCCGGGTGGGGACGCGACGGAAAGCCTGCAGGACGATCCTGGCCGCCGCCCTGCTCGTGCTCGGCGGACGGCCGGCGATCGCCCAGGCCCCTCCCGAATCTGACGTTCCGCCCGTTCGGACCCGCCTCGCCTGGGAAACGACCGACTACGCCAGCGGCCCGGAGCGGTATCTCCACATTCCGGCCCTCGAGCGGCGTGACTTCTTCACCTACGGCTGGATCGAGGCGGGCATCGGGGCCAACAACTGGGGCACCCCCTTCAACGGCCCAATCACGCTGGCCGACCGCTCCTGGCAGGGCCAGCTCAACCAGCTCTACTTCATCACCGAGCGGGAAACCGACGGCTCGGCCGGCTGGGACTGGGGCGGCCGGGTCGATCTCCTGTTCGGCACCGACTATCTCTTCACGACCGCCCGCGGCCTCGACGCCTACTTCTTCCAGGAGACCGGGATCGAGAATGTCGCCTCCTGGGACTTCAGCAAGGACTACGGCCTCGCGATGCCGCAGCTCTACGCCGATTTCACCCGGGGCAACGTCAACCTCCGGTTCGGCCACTTCTACAGCATCCTCGGCTACGAGGAGGTGCCGGCGATCGGCAACTTCTTCTACACCCACTGCTTCTCGATGCAGTTCTCCCCCTTCACGTTCACCGGCTTCCTCGGCTCCTGGAGCCCGAACGACCAGCTCCAGATTTACGCCGGCATCCACAACGGCTGGAACAACTTCTCCGACCCGATGAAGACCAGCGGGCCCTGGGCAGTGCAGAACCGCACCTACCCCGGCTTCTCGAGCACGGCGGCCTTCCTGGGCGGCATGGACTTCGCCAGCTCCGACCAGCGGCAGACCCTCTCGATCATGGCCACGTCCGGCAACGAGCGGACGGCGCTCGGCCTGCGGCCCCGGGACGGCTCGCTGGTGGGCAACCGCTCGCTGATCAGCACGGTCTACACCAACCGGCTCAGCGACCGGCTCACCTGGGTCTTCCAGAACGACAACGCCTGGCAGTTCAACGCGGACGTCGCCCCCGGCAACGTCGGCCAGCCGGCCGGCCTGGCCCAGTGGTATTCGTTCGTGAACTATCTGTTCTGGGAGTTCAATGAGCAGTGGATGGGGGGCGTGCGGCTCGAGTACTTCCGCGACAACAACGGCTACATCATCTCCGCGCCAATCCGCAACGAGAGCGTGCTCGGCAATCTCGGCTACTGGGCGGGCGACTTCGCCGGCAACTTCTGGGAGCTGACCTTCGGGCTCAACTACTACCACAGCAACAATCTCGTCATCCGGCCGGAGCTCCGCTACGACTGGTTCACGCCCAACACCCCGACCACCAACCGCCCCTACGGCAAGCCGCTGGGCCAGAAGATCGGCGCCGGCGGCAACCAGCTCGGCCAGTTCTACGGCGGATGTGATTTCATCTGGCAGTTCTGATTTCACGGCTTCGTGGCCATCCATGGCCCGCGAAAAGCCCAACGACCCGCCGTCCCCCCAGCTCGCGCCGGGGGGCTTTATGGAACAGGGGACTGGCTCCGAGCGAAGCGAGGTGCCTGTACCCTTTTCCAACTCGAGGACGCACTCGGAATACGGGTTCGCGAGGGCAGTTGCGGGCGATCTCTCGGTCCGAACGTTGTTGACAGCCAGCGAGCCCCGCCGCTATCCCATTGAGATGATGTTCTTCTCAACCGAACCGAGGACCGCCCGACATCGACTCGCCCTCGGCTGGCTCGTGGCGGCGGCCATCCTGCTGCTGGGGTTCACCGCCGGCAAGGCGACGGCCGAGCCGCTCGAGGCGGGGATGCCCAACCCGCCCGCGCGGCCAACGAAGGTCAACTGTGCGATCCTGATCCTCGACGTCATCGATATCGACGACGTCAACGAGAGCTTCGAGGCCGAGGTGGCTCTGCTGGCATCCTGGCATGACCCTCGTCTGGCGTTCGACGCCGAGGCGGAGGGGACGCCGGTCAAGATCTTTCAGGGCGGCTTCCAGTTCGCCGAGGTCTTCCAGGGCTGGTGGCCGCAGTTAGTGATCATCAACGAGGTCGGGCTCAATCCTCCGAATGCGATCAAGATCGAGGTCTATCCCGACGGCAGGGTGCGGTACATGGAGCAGCGGAACGCCATGCTCGAGACCCCGATGGATCTCCACGACTTTCCCTTCGACACCCAGCGGCTCAAGGCCGTGATGATCCCGTTTGGCAATCGCAAGGAAGACGTCATCCTCGAGGTGGATCAGGAGTTTGCCGACGCGACCAATGAGTTCGTCCGCCGGGAGAAAAGTGTCAACGTCGCTGGCTGGGATCTCCAAAAGCTCGACATGGCCGCGGGCGAGACGGCGATCTCGGTCATCAACGGCTCGCGGCGGTTCTCCTCGATGGTGACCACGATCACGCTCAAGCGACGCAGCGGGCAGATCGTCTGGGTGGTGCTCTTTCCGCTGGTGGTGCTCGTCTCAGTGGTCTGGTCGATCTTCTGGGTCGACATCGACTCCCTGCCCGACCGGCTCAACATCTCCTTCATCGGCGTGCTGACGATCGTGGCCTACCAGTTCGTGCTGCTGGAGGACATGCCGCGGATGTCCTACCTGACCTTCACGGACCTCGTCTTGCTGATCTCGTTCGCGATGATGTCGGCCACCATCCCGCAGAGCATTCTGATCCACTCACTTGTGCGCAAGGGCAAGCAGCGGGAGGCCCGACAGATCGACCGCACCTGCCGCTGGCTGTTCCCGGTGACCTACCTGCTCCTGCTCGGTGGCGTGGCCTTCTACTTCCTACGGCTCACCTGATCCTGCGGCCGCGGCCCCTGTCGCCCACTCTCTGGCTACCCTCAGCACCCATGGTACAACGGAGGTCGGGCTGGCAG
Source organism: uncultured bacterium (assembly GCA_937959175.1). Taxonomy (GTDB): domain Bacteria; phylum Planctomycetota; class Planctomycetia; order Pirellulales; family UBA1268; genus QWPN01. The sequence continues at coordinate 14,792 of CALGAS010000244.1, forward strand.
CCGACCCCGCGGCCATGGCCAACTGCCAGTGCCCCCCGTTACCCACTCACCTCTCCGTCATGCGCCCGTAGCTCAGCTGGATAGAGCATGGGATTTCTAATCCCAGGGTCGTGGGTTCGAGTCCCACCGGGCGTATTCGAACGGGTCCGCCGGACAGTGTCGTTGGCCGGCGATTCGTCGGGGCAGCTAGCTCCGGTTGATCTCGCCCCGCGGTCTGGAGCAAGGCAGCGGCTATAGTGGCGTCGGACGCCATGATCGATGCCCCACCACCTCATCCACTGACCACCCGTGAGCTCTGCTCCCGGGTCTGGACACGGCTCCACCCGTACCGGAGCACCCTTGCGATCTCGTTGGCGGTGCTCGTGGTTTCGGTACCGTTCGTCAACTTTCATCCACTCGTCTGGGGATTCGTGGCGGATCGGCTCGTCGATCAGACGCTGACGCCCAGCCTGCTGGCGATGTGGCTGGCGATCATGCTGGGGACCTACCTGATCGGCCTCGTCCTGTCGGCCTGGCAGAATTATCTGCTCGAGCGGACGGGCCAGGCCTTCGTGCGAGACATCCGCCAGGAACTGTTTGCCAAGTTTGAGCGGCAGTCCCTCGGATATCACCGCGATCACAGCACCGGTGAACTGGTCACTCGGATGACCGGCGACGTCGACGCGATGGAGCAGTCGGTGCTCCAGGGGCTAACGACCCTCCTCGAGGAGATCGTGACCTTCATCGTGGTGGCGACGATGGTGCTCTGGCTGAGCCCCGTGGTCGGGGCGGCCTCGATCCTCCCGCTCGCCTTCGCCTTCATCTTCATCCGCGCCTACAACCGCCGCGTGAAGAGCGTCTACGAGGGCGTTCGCCGCCGGCTGGGCACGATCGGGAGCTTTCTCCAGGACCGCCTCGCCGGCATCCAGGTCACGCAGAGCTTCGCGCGGGAGTCGGATGAGGAGAAGCGGTTTGCCGAACGGGCGGCCGGTTTCTACGAGACGAGCGTGGCGGCCAGCCGCCTGCGAAACACCTACTTTCCGGTGGTCTCATTCTTCGGGTTTCTCAACAACCTTGTCATGCTTGGCGTCGGCGCGTGGCTGATCATGCGAGGCAGTCCCTGGTTCACGCTCGGAGCCCTGATCGCCTACCGGGGCTTCTGGTGGCGGCTGCAAAGTCCGATCAGGACGATCGCCCAGACCAGCGACATCCTCCAGCGGGCCCGGGCGGCGGCGGTCCGGGTGATGGAACTGCTCGACACCCCGGTCGCGATCGGGGATCGGCCCCGAGCCCGGGCCTGGGACGGGGGCCAGGGGATGGTGGCATTTCGTGACGTGACGTTTTCCTATCTGCCTGGAAAGCCGATTTTGCGAGGGCTCAGTTTCGAGGTCGATGCCGGAGCCTTCGTGGCGATCGCCGGCGGCAGCGGGTCGGGCAAGAGCACCCTGCTCAATCTCGTGCCCCGGTTCTACGATGTCGACAGCGGGGCGGTCGTTGTCGACGAACACGATGTCCGCGACTTTACCCTGGCATCGCTGCGGGCCGAGATCGGCTACGTCGGGCAGGACAACTATCTCTTCGACGGCACGGTCGAGGAGAACCTCCGCTACGGG
>CALGAS010000245.1 GCA_937959175.1 uncultured bacterium
GAGCAGGGGGTGATCGCCCTGATCGGGGCGACGACACAGAACCCCTTCTTCGCGCTCACGTCGGCGCTCGTCAGCCGCAGCCGGATCTTCGAACTCGCGGCACTCGCGCCAGCCGAGATTGGCACGATTCTCGACCGGGCGCTGGCTGACCGCGAGCAGGGCTTCGGCCGCGAGGTGATCACGCTCGCCCCGGCCGCCCGAGCCTTCCTCGTCGAGACCTCCGACGGCGATGCCCGCCGAGCCCTCGGGGCCCTGGAGGTCGGCGTGCTTTCCTCGCCCGAGCGGCCGCTCGAGTTCACGCTGGAGCTGGCCCGTGAGAGCGTCCAGCGGAAGGTGGTCGCCTACGACTCGGGCGACACCCACTACGATTGCGCCAGCGCCCTGATCAAGAGCCTGCGCGGCAGCGACGCCGATGCGGCGCTCTATTGGCTGGCCCGGATGCTCGAGGGGGGTGAAGACGTCCGGTTTCTCGCCCGGCGGCTGGTGATCCTCGCCAGTGAAGACATCGGCAACGCCGACCCGCGGAGCCTGATGATTGCCGTGGCCGCGATGCAGGCGACCGAGTTTGTCGGGCTGCCCGAATGCCAGCTGACGCTCGCCCAGGCGGTCACGTATCTGGCGCTGGCGCCCAAGAGCAACGCCTGCACGACCGCGATCGCCGCCGCCCGCCGGGATGTCCGCGAGCAGGCGGTGATCCCCGTGCCAACCCACCTGCAGGACAAGCACTACGCCGGCGCCAAGCGGCTCGGCCACGGGCAGGGCTATGCCTACGCCCACGAGCATCCCGACGGGATCGCCGCCCAGGATTATCTCGGCGTCGAGAAGACCTACTACGAGCCGACCGACCGCGGCCTGGAGCGGGACCTTGGCGAGCGGCTCGCCGAGATCAGGCGGCGGCTGCGGGCTGGTCGCCAGCCTGCCCCGGAGCCTGCCCCGGGCCCGGATCAGCCGCCGGCAGGCTCCTGAGTTCAGCGGCGATCTGGCCTGTGAGGACCGCCTCCAGCCGCCCGAGCGCCTTGGCCACCGTCACGCCGTCGAGCACGCGGTGGTCGGCGATGATCGTGAGGCGGCAGCGGCCGGCCTCGTCGAGCGGCCCCTGGCAGAGGCTCGTCGTGCAGAGTGTGGGATGGAAGTGGTTGCCGGCGGCGAAGCCGGCCAGCGACGACATGCTGAAGGTGCCGATCCGGCCGGGCCGCTTGGGCGACGTGGAGTTCATGTTCCACTTGAGGATCGTCCGCCGCAGCCAGCCGGGCACCATCTCGAGCTCGAGCTGGCGGCGGAAGATCTCGTCGATCGGGGCGGTGGCCTGGCGGTCGACGAAGGCTTGGACCGCGGCGAGCGGCAGCGTGTCGGGGGCGGCCAGGCGGGCGAAGAAGAGCCGGTCGACACCATCCTCGACCCGGTTGACCGCCAACGTCGCCACGCTCTGGCTGGAGGTTGCCAGCCGGCTGGTGAGCCCGCCGACGAGCCAGCTCCGCAGGAGCGGCTCGTCGTGAGCGACCGTCGCGTAGGCCTTCAGGAAGCAGGCCGCCCAGCCGATCCGCTGCGGGGCGGCCGCCCGGGCAGCCGCGACGTCGGCCAGTTGCATTTCGCGATCGACCGGAAAGAGGGGGATCGCCTGGCTGAGCAGGGCGACGTCGTTGACGCTGCCGCGGCCGGCGGGCAGGCGAGCGGTCGTGATCGTGGGCAGCGGCATCGTGTCCTCTGCAGACTGGGGGCGGCCGGGGGCGGGCACAGCCGCGGAAAGATAGGCAACGGCCCGCTGCCTGCGAAAGGCTGTTTTCGGCAAGGGTTTCACGGCAGAAACTGCCGCGGATAGAGTTCGGCTGATCAAGGATCACGTGGGTTTGATGGATCGGAGGCAGGGGATGCGAGTGGTGGTGCAACGGGCGAGTGAGGCGGCGGTGGCGATCGCCGGCCGGGAGGTCGGCCGGATCGGCGTCGGGCTGGTTGTGCTCGTCGGCGTGGAGACGGGCGACACGCCGGCCGACGCCGCCTGGCTGGCCGGCAAGCTCGCGGCCCTGCGGATCTTCCCGGACGAGGCCGGGAAGATGAACAAAAGCGTTCGCGACATCGAGGGGGGGCTGCTCGTGATCAGCCAGTTCACGCTCCACGCCGCCACCGCCAAGGGCAACCGGCCGGGCTTCACCCGGGCGGCCAAGCCCGAGGAGGCGATCCCGCTCTACGAGGCGTTTCTCGTCGACCTCGAGCGGGAGTCGGGCCGCCGGCCGGAGCGGGGCGTGTTTGCCGCCGACATGCAGGTCAGCCTCGTCAACGACGGGCCGGTCACGATCCTGATCGACTCCCGGGCTCGGGAGTGACGGCCCGGCGGGCGACCATCCGGATGCACCAAACGATCGCCGCGGCGTTGAGGCCGGCGAAGATCAGAAAGACAGGCAGCCCGCCGATGCCGGCCGCCTCAGCATGCAACTCGGCGAGCGTGTCGAGATCGACCGTCGCCAGCCGGATCGCCTCCCGGAGCACGACCAGCCCGGCGAGCGTCGCCAGCCAGCCGGCGGTGGCGAGCGTTGCCAGCCCGCTCGGCAGCCGGTCGCGGCTGGCGGCGATGAGCCAGCAGATCACTTGCACCGCCACCCCTGCTGCCGCCGCGACCAGCCAGGGCCGGCCGAGCGGGCCCGCGATCGCCTCACGAGATTCCGCGGGGAGGGTCGGCCAGTAGACGGCGGCCGCGGCGGCCATGCCGACCAGTCCCGCCAGGGCCGTCATCGCCAGCCGCCGCAGGGGCGAGAGGCCCGCCACGGTCTCGCCCGCGGCGGCCGGGCCGCTCAGCGGGATGCCCAGCAATCGCCCCTGCCAGGCCAGCTCGATCGCCAGCGTCGGAAAGGCGGCCAAGAACCAGACCGCCAGCCGGGCCACCAGGCCGGCGGTCGCATACCGCAGGTCGCCGGAGGCGTAGAGCGTCGGCCAGGCCGCTTCGTCGAGGGAGAGGAGGTGGTTTTCGGTCCAGCTCCAGGCGATGAAGGCGAAGCCCGCAAAGGCCGTCGCCGCCACCGCAATCTGCCAGCCCCAGCCCCGACGGCCGATCCAGGCCGACTTCTGCAGGTAGAGCAGATAGAAGGCGACGATCAGCACCGGCAGGATCGCCATCCAGCGGTGCGAGAGGAGGAGGTTCGCCGAGTAGAACTCCCGTTGGTAGAGGATCTGCACGAACAGCAGCGGAGCGACGCCGGCGGTGATCGCCAGGCCGGTGGCGAAGGGGAGCCAGTCGACGAGCAGCCGCTGCCAGCCGCACCGCCGGCACCACTGCCGGCCCATCAGCCGCCCGACGGCGAGATAGGCCGACCCGGCGAGCACGTAGTGCATGAACACCATGTGCAGCAGGAGCGTCGCGACGAGGAGGACGAGATAGAAGGCCGTCGCCGGCGGGAAGCCCGTGGGAAACACCGCGTTCATCGGCGGCGATCCCCGGTGGCCGCGGCCAGCGAGGCATGGCCCGGCCGGGTGCCGGCCTCGTCGATCCAGCGGCGGATCTCGGCGAGCACCGCAGGGTCGCTCGACTCCTCCCAGGCATCGGGCCGGCCGGCATCGATCCAGCCGATCAGCTGGACGAGCGCCTCGAGCTCCTCCGGCGTGCCCGCGAAGGGGGGCATAAAGGGCTTCGTCTGCTGGAGTTGGGCGATGTTGAGCCGCTTCTGCTCGAGCGACCAGCTGCCGGTCAGCTCGATCACGGAGTTGACGCCGCCGAGGGTATGGCAGACCGAGCACTGGGCCCGGAAGACCTTGCCGCCCAGCACGAGCTGCTCGCTGGGATAGGCCGCCTCGTCCCGCAGGGGGTAGGGGTCGTCTGCGGTCACCCCCCGTTGGCGAAGCTCGGCGATTCCGTCGCGGGCGACCGAGTTGGAATAGAGATACTCGCGAATCGTGAAGGGCTTGCGAACCCCCTCGCGGACAAACTCCCCGCCGGCGGTCGCCACGAAGGCCAGCGAGAGCAAAAGCCCGGCGGTGGCGGCATTGACGTAGAGCTGCTTTCGGAGGATCCCGAAGATCGCGTAGAGGCCGATCAGGGCCGAGGCGCCGACGGCCATCGTGAGAAACATCGTCATCGGCACGCTGCCGCCGGTGACCCAGCCCCGGCTGTCAGCCGGCATCGAACCGAAATACCAGGCCCCGACCAGCGGCATGGCGAGCATCAGCACCAGCGGCCGGCCGCAGATCGCCACCAGGCTTTCCCGCTCCCGCCGCGTGAAGCCGGGTACGAGGTTGATCAAGACGCAGGCGGCCAGCGAGGCGATCGCCGCCGAGCAGATCGTGCGAAACAGGAGCGAGGGGAGAAAACCAGGATTGAAGAAGCCCTGCCAGACGTCCCGCGACTCGATCCAGCCGCCGGGCGTGAGCTGCCAGGAGAGGATGCCGTTGATCCAGAAGAGACTCATCCAGGAGGCGAACGAGTAGAGCCCCAGTAGCTGCAGCCGACTGGCATCGGGCAGCCGCGGGCCGAACCGGAAGAAGAGGTAGCCGGCGACCACCTCGAGGCAGAAGAAGCTCCATTCGGTCGCCCAGACCCAGTGAAACTCCCTCACCATCACGCCGATCGTGCGGGGGCTGACCTGGATGCTCGTAAACCACATCGCCACGCCGGTGACCGCTCCGAGGACGAAACTCACCAACACAAGCACCTTGAAATAATCGTCGATGAACCGCCGGGCCAACCGGCAGCGGCCCCGCATGTGGAGCCACTGGAGATAGCAGAGCAGCATTCCCCCGCCGATCGCGAACTGGGCGAGAAAGACGTGGAAGATTCCCAGGCCGCCGATCGCCATCCCCTTCATGATCGGCCCGAGATCGACAACGGGATAATGCTCGAGGGGAGTCATCGGCGGGCCGGAAGGAGGGCTGGGAGGCAACTCGACATACCATCTTAGACCTCGTGCGGCGACCTGGCGCGGCAGCGGGACAGACCGCCGCTATCAGGTGCGTCGCCAGCGTCGGGCGGAAAAGCCGCTCCGCCGGCCCGGGCGTGGCTGGCGTGGCGATCAGCGAGGCGGCACGTGGCCACCTGATTCATGCCCGCTCGACTATGCTGACCCCAGTCGGCCGCTTGGTCAGTGACTCCTCGAGCCTCTTCAGGAATCTCGGATGATGCGTGGTACCCGGCTCAGCGTCGTTGGGCTGGCAGTTTTCTCGCTGGCCTGCGGTGCAGAGCCTGCGGCGTTTCCCCTCCCCAACTCGGCGGACGCGGCCTGTCATGCCGACGGCAACTCGCTGCGATTCGAGTTGAGGACGGCCCCGCCGGACGGCGTGCTCCGGTTTCCCCGCCTCAATAACGTGGTGCTGGAAGCATTCTGGGC
>CALGAS010000246.1 GCA_937959175.1 uncultured bacterium
CGCCACCGGGCCGGCCGTCTCGAGGATGGTTTCCCGGTGTTCCTGGCGGGCCTGGCCCCGACAGTGCCAGCAGTCGGACTGGAGGCTGCCGTCGGGGCCATGGCTGATCCGGTTGTAGCCGAAGAAGATGCCTCGGTGGTGGGTGTAGAGGCCGCCGTCCCCCTTGGTCAGCCGGATGCCGGTCACCGGATCGAAGACGTGATGAAACGGCTTGTAGGTCGCCTCGCGGGTTGCCTCGTCGGCCGGGTCATAGGCGGGTTTCTCGTACCGCACCAGCGGCTTGCCCGCGAGCATCAGCGACGCGGCCGTCGGTTCGTCGGTCCAGACGAGCCGCGGCGGAGGGGCGTTGTCGGCAGGAGCCGGCGTGAACTGGGCGGTCACCTCCAGCGATTCCCCGGCCGGGAGGCTCGGGAGCACGAAGATCACGTCGCGGTCGACAGTTCCGGCCGGCGGGTCTGGCCGTGGCTCGGTCCCAAGGGCCGGCTCAGCCAGCTGGCCGTCCACCTGGGAGCCGTCGGCCAGCAGGATCCGGACCGGGGCTGCGGCCAGCTTGGCGGGCACCGCGAGCGGGCAGCGGAGCGGCAGGTTCGAGCGGTCGACATCGCCGGCGGCGACGGTGATCTGCCAGGCGGCCACCGGCTCGTCCGCCACCCCGGTCGCCGGGCCACCAGCCGCCAGGGCAGCCAGCAGCAGAAACCAGCAAACCGTCAGCGACGGGCACCCGGGAAAGCTCCAAACCTGCCCGTTTCTCATCAAGGGTTCCTCCCTCCGCCCGCCCCGATCTCTATGCCGCGGCAGGGCGTCTAGCAAACCATCCCAGCGGCCGTCAGGCAATGCCCCCGGCCCCTTCCGCGGGCTGGGGGGGTGAGCCTCGCGGGGTTCGGGCAAACGGATCGCCGCGATCGGCCGCATCGCCGAATCCGATCCCCAGCGCCCGAGCCGCCTGCACGGCCGACCCTGAGGGATTGACCGTTGAGAGGTGGCGGATCGCCTCGCTGATCGGGGCTGCTGCGATGTCGGGCGGCCGGTAGCAGACGGTCTGGCCGAAGCTGCCCTCATGCACCAGCCGCACCGCATGGGCGCCAAACTCGGTGGCCAGCATCCGGTCGAAGGCGGTCGGCGTGCCGCCCCGCTGCAAATGGCCAAGCACGACGGTGCGGACATCGCGGCCGATGCGGGCGGCAATCTCCGTTGCCACGATCTCACCGATCCCGCCGAGCCGCACCTGGCCCCGTTCCTGGCCCTCTCCTTGGCCGTCGCTGTTGCGGTGGTTGTGGTTGTGCACGAGTCCGGCGCCCGGCAGCGTGGCCCCCTCGGCCGCGACGACGAGCGTGAATCGCTTCCCTTCCGACTCCCGTTCGAGAATCTTCCGGCAGACATGCTCGAAGGTCCAGGGAATCTCCGGCAGCAGAATGACATCGCCGCCCCCGGCGATCCCGGCGTGCAGCGCGATCCAGCCGGCGTGGCGGCCCATGACCTCGAGCACCATCACTCGCTCATGGCTCGCGGCGGTGGTATGGAGCCGGTCGAGGGCGTCGGTGGCGGCCGCGACGGCCGAGTCGAAGCCGAACGTGAAGGCGGTCGCGCCGAGGTCGTTGTCGATCGTCTTGGGCACGCCGACCACGGGTATGCCGTGCTCGTGGAGCTGCTGGGCGATCGCCAGCGAACCGTCGCCCCCGACGCAGATCAGGCCCGCGACCCCGAGCTGGCGAACGGTCGTGGCGGCCTGGTCGAGGAGGGCCGGGTCGATCTGCACCCGCTCCCCCTCGCCGACCAGCGCGGTGAACCGGCCCTTGTTGCTCGAGCCGAGAATCGTGCCTCCCTTGAGGAGGATGTCGGCGGTCACCCGCGAGTCGAGCGGCATGTAGCGGACCGGATCGACGAGCCCCTCGTAGCCCCGCAGGAACCCGATCACGTCGTAGCCGAGCCGCTCGGCGGTCTTGGTAGCGGCCCGGATGACGGCGTTGAGCCCGGGGCAGTCGCCGCCGCCGGTGAGGATGCCGATCGTTGGTCTGCGGGACGACATGGCGAGGATTCTACACGCCGGCCCAGGTCGTTTGATGATCCGGAACTGGCACGGTAGACTAGTGTCCAGCAGTGTCGAGCAGAGGAGGAAGCCGATGCATCGCGTGATTGTCGATGAAGCGACGAGCCAGCGGCTTGGGCAGGTCGGATCGATCACGGAAATTTGTGATGCCGACGGGAACGTGATCGGGACCTTTCGTCCTCGCCGGGTGCCACGTGATCTCCTCGATTCCGATGAAGGACCGCCGGAGGAGTTGATCCGCCAGGGCAGGCTGCGCACCGGCCGCCCGCTTGCCGACGTGATTGCGGATCTGGAACGTCGCCCGTGAACTACACGGTGCTCTGTAGCGCCGCTGCCGAGGAGCAGCTCGCGGCGGCTTTTCTGGCCAGCGGTGATCGACGGGCTGTCACCGCGGCAACCCGGGCGATCGACGAGATTCTCCGTGCGGCTCCCCTGGCGTTTGGCGAGTCGCGGGACGGCGAGCTTCGCGTCGGGTTCGAGCCGCCACTGGCCGTGTGGTTTACGGTCACTGAATCGGATCGCACGGTCGTGATCGTGCGGTTTCGGCTGCGCGAAACCGAGTAGTCTGCCCCGACGGGCGTGGCCGGACACCCGCGGTATGACCCCGCCGCAGTCATCCGAGGCACTCGCCGCCGCCGGTGAGGATGCCGATCGTTGGTCTGCGGGACGACATGGCCGAGGATCCTACACGCCGGCCCAGGTCTTTCCGGCCAGCCGGAGGAGGTCGGCCGAGCCCCGGAGGATTTCCCGGGTGCCGGCCTTGCTGGTGCCGGCGGTGCGATCGCGGAACGTCACGGGCACCTCCACGATCCGCCCGCCCGCCCGCGCGACGAGCCAGAGCAGCTCCTCGTGGAAGGCGTAGCCCGAGGTCGTCGCCGGGCCGAGCCGATCGAGCAAGGCCAGGCGGATTGCCCGGTAGCCGCTGGAGGGATCGCGGACGGGCACGCCGAGGATGCGGCGGGTGAAGAGCCCGACCAGGCGGCTGGTGAGGTGGCGGGCCAGCGGCCAGCCGACCGCCCGGCCTCCGGGCACCCGCCGGGAGCCGACCACCACGTCAGCCGGCCGGCCGGCAACCGGATCGAGGGCCGCCAGCAGCCGGGGGATGTCGGCCGGATCGTGGCTGGCATCGGCGTCGATGTTGACCGCCACGTCAAAGCCCTTTTCCCGGGCCAGCCGCAGCCCCTCCATGATCGCGGAACCCAGGCCGCGGCGGCCCCGGCGAACGAGCACATGGAGGCGGGGCTCGGCCGCGGCGGCCTCGAGCGCCGCAGTGCCGGTGCCGTCGGGCGAGTCGTCGTCGACGATCAGCAGGTGGAACTGCGGATCGACCGCGAGAATCCCGCTGGTCAGGCGGGCGAGGTTGTCCCGCTCGTTGAGCGTGGCGGCGATCACGAGCACGCGACCGGGCGGCCAGTCGGCGGCGGAGTGGAGGTCGGACAGATCGGGATGCGTCGGCATGCGGCAGAGAGCGGCTGGCGAGGGGACGCAGGCAGCTGAACGGGACCGCCGCTCAGTCTTCGCCCTGGGCCGCCAGCCACCGCTCGGCGTCGAGGGCCGCCATGCAGCCGGTGCCAGCCGCGGAGATCGCCTGCCGGTAATAGTCGTCGGCCACGTCACCGGCGGCAAACACGCCCTCGACGTTCGTCGCGGTCCGGAAGTGCTCCGTCCAGACGATGTACTGCTTGTCGGTCAGGGTCAGCTGGCCGTCGAGGAAGGCCGTGTTGGGCGTGTGGCCGATCGCCAGAAAGACCCCCGCCGCCTCGAGCGTCTGCTCGGGGCCGCCCGTTGTGCTCTCCAGCCGCACGCCGGTCACGCCGGCGGTGTCGTCGCCGAGCACTTCGGCGAGCGTCGTGTCGAAGTGGATTTCGATCTTGGGATTGTCGAAGGCCCGCTGGGCCATGATCTTCGAGGCCCGCAGCTCGTCGCGACGGTGGATGAGGTGGACCGTGCTGGCGAACTTCGTCAGGTAGGTGGCCTCCTCGACCGCCGAGTCGCCGCCGCCGACCACGACCAACGGCTTGCCGCGAAACCGCGGCAGGGCCCCGTCGCAGACGGCACAGGCGCTGACGCCCCGGTTCTTGAAGGCCTCCTCGCTCGGCAGGCCCAGCCAGTTGGCGCTCGCCCCGGTCGCCACGATCACCGCCTTGGCCTTCACTTCGCCTCCGCCGGCGGGCATGAGCGTGAAGGGCCGCTTTGAAAAGTCGACCTTGACGATGTCGTCGGTGATGATCCGGGTGCCGAAGTTCACCGCCTGCTGCCGCATCAGCTCCATCAGCTCGGGCCCGGTGACGCCGTGCCCCTCGTGCGGGGCCATCATCATCCGCCGCTCCTTGGGAAGGGCCGAGTCGAGAAACGCCCCCAGGTCGCCGGCCGGGAAGCCGGCGTAGTTCTCGACCTCGCTGGTCAGCGCCAGCTGGCCGAGCGGCAGCGTGCCGGCCATCCGGTTCTTCTCCGTGATCGCCCCCTCGAAGACGAGCGGCTCGAGCTGGGCCCGGGCCGCGTAGGTGGCCGCCGACCAGCCGGCCGGGCCGCTTCCGATGATGACGACGTTTTCGAGGGGCTTGGCGGTCATGCTGGCGATGGTCTCCGAAGGACGGCGGCCGGCGACGGGTCGACCCGCCGCTGCGAGTTCGGCATGATAAACGGTGATGGGCCGTTCCCGACAACCCGCCGCGTCGCCAGGGTCCCGCCGCGGCGGCCGGCCCAAGCCGACGAAGGCCTGCGCCGCCTGCGGGCGGCCGTTCGAGTGGCGGCGGAAGTGGGCCCGCTGCTGGGAGCAGGTCAGGTACTGCAGCGACCGCTGCCGACGGCTCGGAGCAGCTCGCGACTGATCTCAGGCGGCCAGCGGCCGCCCAAGCCGCTCAGCGGGCCAACTCCCGCTCCAGGAAGGTCCAGGCCAGGGCATCCATGAAGGCCCGCTGCTTGTTGTCGGCCGCGCCGCCGTGGCCCCCTTCGATGTTCTCGTAGGAGAGCACCTGCTTGCCACACTCCAGCAGCCGGGCCGCCATCTTGCGGGCGTGGGCGGGATGGACGCGGTCGTCGCGGGTCGAGGTGGTCAGCAACAGCGGCGGATAGTCGCGGGCCGGGTCGATCATGTGGTAGGGCGAGAAGGCCTTGATGAAGGCCCACTCCTCGGGGAGATCGGGATTGCCGTATTCGCCCATCCAGCTCGCCCCGGCCAGCAGCGTGTTGAACCGCCGCATGTCCAACAGCGGCACCTGGCAGACGACTGCGGCAAACAGCTCGGGCCGCCGGGCGTACATGTTGCCGACCAGGAGGCCGCCATTGCTGCCCCCCTTGATGCCCAGCCGCTCGGGCGAGGTGACCTGGCGGGCGATCAGGTCTTCGGCGACCGCCGCGAAGTCTTCGTAGGCCCGGGGCCGCTTTTCCTTGAGCGCCGCCTGATGCCAGGCCGGGCCGAACTCGCCGCCGCCGCGGATGTTGGCGATCACATGCACGTGGCCCCGCTCGAGCCAGGCGGCGCCGGTCACCGCCGCGTAGCTCGGCACGAGCGGAATCTCAAACCCGCCGTAGCCATAGAGGAGCGTCGGGGTGGAGCCGTCGGCCGGGAGGTCGGCCGGGCCGATCTGGAAGTAGGGGATTCGAGTGCCGTCGGCGCTGGTCGCCTCGTGCTGCGTGACGGCGAGCCCCTCGGCCTCGAAGAAGGCGGGCGACCGCTTGAGGACCGCCGGGTCGGCCCCGCTGCCGTCGGGCCGGAGCGTGCCCATCAGGAAGGTCGTCGGCTCCAGCGGCGTGGCGGTGGTCAGGAAGTAATCGTCGCTCTCGAGATCGTCCACCGCCGAGACGCTCGCCGTGGCGACCGCCGGCACTCCCGGCAGCGGCTCTCGCTGCCAGCTTCCGTC
>CALGAS010000247.1 GCA_937959175.1 uncultured bacterium
TCGAGCCAGGCGGTGCCGGCGAGGAGGTCGGTGATCACCGGTCGCATCACGCCAGTGATTCGGGCGGACGGGAAGTGGGCTCGGAGCGCGCGAAGGGCGGGCGTCGCCATCACGGCGTCGCCCACCCAGCGGGGCATGATCACAGCCAGGTGCATGCGACGACACTACCGCCTTCCCTGTCGCCGCGGCGAGGGCGATTTTTCGGCATGCTCAGGCCGGTCAATCGCCGCGGGGGCGGGTGGGAATCACCGCCCGGAAGGTCACGATCGCCGCCGCCGCCACCGCGGCGGCCAGGGAGACGGCCGACGTGATGGCAATCCAGGTCAGCGGCAGTTCCGCCTCACCGCTGATCAAGGCCGGCGCTACGGCCACCAGCGCCGCGGTGGTGCCGACGACGAGGCCGATGGCGACCATCAGGACCGTCTCCAAGGCCAAGAGCCTCCGCACACGGGAAAGCGTGAAGCCGACCGCCCGCAGCACCGCCAGCGTCCCGAGCCGCTCGAGCATTCCCTGAAGCTGCACCGCGGCCACACCCGCCGTGCCGAGCAGCAGGCCGAGGGCGGCCAGCGCCTGAAAGCCGCTCAGAAAGGTGTTCTGCACTGCCTGCAGGCTGGCCAGTCGCTGCGAGGCGGAGATGATCGCGACGCCCGCATCCGCCCAGGCCGCGGTCACTGCCGCGGCCACGTCACCGCGGGTAGCGGCGGGCACGGCCGTCGCATCGACCAGGGCCATCGCGTAGCCCGAGCGATCGGGGAAGGTCTGTTCAAAGCCCCGCTCGGCGGCGATCACAAACCCCTGCAGGATGCCCGGATCGAGCAGGCCCACGATCCGAAAGCGGGCGGGCCTCCCCGCGTCATCCGGAAGCGTGAACTCCGAGCCGACGCCGCCGAGTTTGAGGCCCCACTGCGCGGTGGCCTGATCGAGGATGACCGGCACCGGCTCGTCGGCAGCGACCGCGGTGAGGAGCGTCCAGGGATTGCTCTCGCCAGGCGGCAGCGGCAGATGGGCGAGGAACCGGAATCCACCTCGGGCGATGAAGCCAGGCCCGACGCCGAGCACGGTCGGCCGCAGCGTGGCGTAGAGATTGGTGCAGGCGGCGTCGTCGCCGCCGCTCGACCGCAGCCTGGCGATCCGGCAGGCGGCCAGCGTTTCGCGTTGCGCTGATGACAGGCCAAGGCCGGCCCGGACCTCGGCGTCGGCCGGATCGACGCCGCTGGCCGCCCCGAGCGTGACGATCTCCGTCCAGCCGCCGGTCGGGCCGGCTCGATCGCTCAGGTCGGCCGGCGGCCGCTGGGCGAACGACGAGACTGCAACGATCAGAAAACTCGCCATCGCCACGATGGCCGAGACCGAAAAGGCACGGCCCGCGGCATGGCCGAGGTCGCGGAGGGCCAGGCCGCCGAGGCTCCGGGGGGGCATCGGGGTCGGCGGGGCAGAAAGCCAGCGAGCGACGACCGCCAGCAGCCCAGCGAGGGCGGCGAAGCCGGCGATGAAGAACAGCCCGACCGCCTCCTGCGGCGAGGCGGCCCTTCCCAAGGTTGCCGTCAGGGCGGCGACCGACAGCCCGGCGATCGCGATCGCTGCCGAGAGCCAGCCCCGCCGCTGCCGGCTGTTCGCCGCGGCCGTGCCTCGGAGCAACACCAGCGGCGGGAGTCGGCCGGCCCGCCGGGCGGCCCAGGCGATCGCCGTCAGGGAAACCGTCAGGGCCGCCAGGCCCCCTGCTGCCAACGGAGCCAGCGCTGGGCGGGTTGCCGCGAAGGCCCGGGCGGCGCCCGCCTCGACCCCTGCCGTCCAGGCCCGGCCAAGCATCGCGAGCAGGGCGTTGGCCCAGAGCGGCCCGAGCACGACGCCGCCGACGGTGCCGGTGGCCGCGGCGATCCCGCCGACCGTGACAAGGACCGCCGCCACGCGGCGGGGCGGGAAGCCGACCGCCGAGAGAATGCCGAGATCGCGTCCGCGGGCGGCCACGAGCAGCGAGAAGAGCAGCCAAGCCAGCAGCAGGCCCGCCACGACCACGAAACTCGAAAGCGCGAGAAACAGGCTGCCGAACGGTGTCGATCCCTGTGCTGCCTTCACCGCATCGGCCCGCAAGGCCATCACCTGCAGCCCCATCGTTGCCGGATCGACCGCGGCCGCGATCTCCGCTGCCGTCGCGCGGGGATCGGCCAGGCTGGCTCGCGGCACCAGCCAGGCGGTTGTCTCGCCGAAGCGACTGGCCGCCATCCGCCTGGCGGTGGCGAGCGAGACAAAGGCCTTCGGCGTCGGACCGTGGTCTTTCCAGTATTGATCATCCTCGTCGTGGGGCGGCGTCGAGCGAACGCGGGCGGCATCGAAGGGAAACGGCGGGTCCCAGTCGGCGATCGAGTCCTCGTCGGTGATCCCCTCGACCGTCGGCACGACGCCACGGGCCGTGGCGGCCTCTTCCATCGCGGCGATCCCAGTGATCGTCAGGTCGAAGGTCGTTTCGACGACGCGGCCGTGGGTTGTCTCCGGCTCGAAGACCGACAGCCGGAGGCGGTCGCCGATGGCCACCGGCCGGCCCTGGGCTGCCAGGTCGTCGGCCATCCATTGGTCGATGATGATCTCGCCGTCGGCCGGGACCGGGAGCAGGCGTCCCGCCACATCGACCAGGTCACCGACCGGCAGGCTGGTGGTGTCGATACCCAGCACCGTCGAATAGGGGATGCTGGCTGCGGCAGCGTTGGAGCCGCCACGGTCGAGCGGCCCGATGGCGTTGGCCAGAATGATCAGCGTGGGCTGGCCGCCCAGCGGAGCGAGGATCTCGGCGGCCGCCGCATCGACGGCGGGAGGCAGGATCAGCCTGCTGCTGGTGAGCCGGAGGCTTGCCGGCTCATCCGAGGCCGGCTCCAGGGCGAGCCCGTAATCCGCAGGCCCCGGGGAGAGCCGCTCACCGAGCCAGGCGGCTGCATCCCCGGTGGCAGGCTTGCCGACCGCGAAGAGACAGTTGGCCACGTCATCGCGGCGCAGGATGCGGCGGGCCTCGGCCAGCGAGGTGACCGCGGTCGGCGACGTCGCCTGCGTTGGCCGGAGCGAGAACTGCCCGATGCCTCTCGGCGGCAGGACGGCCGTGACCGCCAGCCGGCGGCCGGATGATTCGCCGGTGCGGCGGCCGAGCGGGCTGTCGGATGGGACGCTCGAGGCGGTGGGTAGCCGGAGGATGACCTCGTCGTCGCTGGTCAGGCCGATCGCCTCGGCCAGCGGGGCATTGGCCAGCAGTCCTCCCGGGGCCAAGGGCGGCGGGGCCGGGGTAAAGCCCAGGGCCGCTGGATCGTCGCAGGCCAGCAGCGTGACCTGAGCCGAGCCGCCGCCGGGCCGGTCGACCACCGCCGGCATCACGATCGCCGGCACCAGCCGGGGCGAGCCGGCGGCTTCCTCCCGGAGACGACGGCAGAATCCCGTGGTGAAGAACGTCTCGCCAACCACCGCGGCATCGATCCGGCCAAGCCGCTCCACCGCCAGCGTGCGGAGTCCGTCCTGCATCGCCCGCCCGACGGAAACCGCTCCGCTGATCGTCGTGGCCACCACGCCGCAGGCGGCGGCCAGCGACAGGATCTGGGGCCACCACTGGCGGGCCAGCCGGCCGGCCAGGCCGAGGGACGTGGCAAGCGGACGGTCCGGTTGGCTCATGGCAACAGTCGCCCGTCGACCAGCTGGCGGATGCCGCCGACCGCGGCAGCCAGGGACTCGGCATGGGTAACGACCGCGAGCATCCCGCCCGACTCGGCGGCCAGTTCCACGAGCAGATCGGCCACCTCCGCTGCCGAGGTCGAATCGAGCTGGCCGGTCGGCTCGTCGGCCAGGATCAGCCGGGGCGCGAGCACCAACGCCCGGGCCACCGCCACCCGCTGCCGTTCACCACCGGAGAGTTCGCCCGGTCGGTGATGCAGCCGCCCACCAAGGCCGACCCGCTCCAAGAGCCGGGTGCCCCTGGCGATCGTCTCGCGGGGCACTCGGCCGGTTGCCAGGGCCGGCACCAAGACGTTGTCGAGAGCGGTGCAGCCGGCCAGGAGGTGGTGTTCCTGAAACACGAACCCGATCCGCCGGTTCCGGAACACGGCCCGGGCGGCGGCGTCGCCCGCGAAGGGATCGATGCCGTCGAGCCGGACATGTCCCTCGCTCGGTTCCTCGAGCGCACCGATGATCGAGAGGAGGGTGCTCTTGCCAGAGCCGGAGGGCCCCATGATCGCCATTCGGCTGCCCGGCTCGAGCGTCAAGGAGACGTGCTGCAGCACCGGCACCGGACCGGCAGCCGCTGCAAATGACTTTGAGAGGTTTTCCACCTCGAGCATCGGCCGCCTCCTTTCCCGTTGCCTTCAGCCTGCGATCCGAAAGGGCTCGAGGCGGGCGATGATGTCCGGCGGGATCGGCACCGCTTCCGGTTTGCCGCCCGGATGCATCAGGCATCGAACCGCCACGATCCGCCCGCGGGCGATCTCGCGGCCGTCATGGCTGAAGGTAAAGCCGTAGGTGACACTCGATCGGCCGATCGCCTCGACCCCGACGGCGATGTCGACCTCGTCGCCGAAGCGGGCGGCGGCAACGTAGTCGCAGGAGGCGGATACCCGCGGCCAGCTGGCATCGACGCCGGCAGCGTCTCTCGCGACCACCGGAACCCCGGCCTGCCGGAGAAGCTCGTGCTCGGCCGATTCCATCCAGAAGAAAAAGGCCGAGAAGTGGACGATGCCGGCGGCGTCGGTGTCACGAAACTCGACACGGCGGCGGGTACAGAGAGCAGGCATGAGGGGCTCCCGAGGAGAGACCTCATATCATACGCCGCCTGCCGACGGCGAGCGTCGCCAGCCGGAGGTGCGGTCAGTCCGCCACGTACGGCAGGAGCGCCATGAACCGGGCCCGCTTGATGGCCTGGGTGACGGCGTGCTGGCTGACGGCGGTGCAGCCGCTCTTGCGGCGGCCGATGATCTTGCCCTGGCGGTTGACGAGTTTGCCGAGAAGCTCGAGATCCTTGTAGTCGACGTACATCGGTCGCGGCCGGGCGCCGTCGATGTAAATCGGATCCTTCTTCTTGACCTTAGGCTTGGGCTTCGACCGCTTGCGAGCGGTGCTGGCCTTAGCTCGTGATCGTCCAAAACTCATGCTGGTTTTGCCTCTGTAAGCTGGCGGTTCTGTCTGGTTGTGTCGTGAGGGTGCGTTGTGGGCATCGCGATGCAGGACGGCCTGCGGCGAGACCGCTCGCGACCGCTAGGGTACCACGAAAACAAAGACACGGAAGCCGAGGAGTTGATCCCCGGCTTCCGCGCTTATGGACTGCACGATTGCGGGCGTCCGATCAATACCGGCCGCCACCGCCACCGCCACCGCCGTAGCCGCCACGGCCGCCACCGTAGCCACCACGTCCGCCGCCGCCACCGCCACCCGGGCGGGGTGTCCGCTCGCGGGCTTCGTTGACCGTCAGCGGCCGACCGTTGATCTCCTGCCCGTTGAGGGCAGTGATCGCGGCCTGGAGGCCTTCGTCTGTTTCCATCTCCACAAATCCGAAGCCGCGAGACCGGCCGGTCTCACGATCGGAAATCACTTCGGCACTGCGAACCGCTCCGTGCGGAGCGAACATTGCCTCCAAATCCTGGGACGTGGTGGACCATGGGAGGTTCCCCACGTAAATCTTCCGGGCCATAAACCCTCAACCTCACTGAACTCGGGAACTGGATCGCGAACCAATCGACTCGATCGACAATCGCCGACGCACAGGCTCAGTTCCCGACGGGCCAAGAGTGCAGACGAGAGTCTGTCGAACGAACGGTTTGTAGCATCTCGGCGGGCGGGCCACAACTATGGGGGAGGGGGGTGGCCGAGCCTCTGGCCGCCTCAAGCCTCGTGATTCCAAAGGCTTACGAAGAAAACAGGAGCGATTTTGCCGCCTAGCTGGCCTCCCATTCGCCACACCAGTCGTCTTCGGACGTGTGCGGCCAAATGCCGACGTGGACGAGTTTTTCCTCCTCGACGGGTGGCAGGGTCGGCGGCATCCGCCGACACTCGCCCCAGTCGGGGCCTCGTTCTTCGGACGGACCCGGTCGCCAGAATCGGCAGGAGCGGCATCCTTCGTGGTTTTTGCCTTCAGGGCGGGTGATCATCGCGTCATTGTTCCCGGGTGCTCGTGTTCTCAGGCCGGATCGGCGGTTTGCTGCTGGCCGCCGGCGGTCGCGGGAGCGGCAGACGCCACCCGTTCGAGTTGGACGATGAACTCGTTGCTGCCAGCCGCTGGCGGATGAATCCGTCGGATGCCGAGGGGGATGTTCCGGAGGCGAAGGGCCTCTTGAATCGTCTCGGGAAACTGCCCGCTGGTCCAGACGGTGCAGTGGCCGTCGACGTAGCGACCTTCCGTGACCTGCTGGAGGATGAACGCGACCTGGGCGTCATCGTGATACCGCGGGCTGGATTCGAGCCGGGGCGTCTCGATCCAGGCGTCGGGGGTATTCACCTGCCGAGCGTTGTAGAAATGGTCTGCCAGCTGCACGATGCTCGGGCGAGTGAGCCCTTCCACGTCGTAGGCCACCAGTTGGGGAACGGTCGTCTCCGAACGAAAGTAGTCGAAGGTGTAGCGGCGATCGGGGACGGCGAGCGAGATGATGCCTCCCGGTTCGAGAAGCGCCGCCACCTCCCGCAGCCATCCCAGCGGATTGGGAAGGTGCTCGAAGACATGGGAGGCCAGGGCGTAGGCGTACGGCCCCCGACTGCTGCAGAGATCGGCGAGTGATCCCTCTTCGAGATTGAAGTCGACGTCGACGATGCTCGTGGCATCGACCCGTGGATCGTTCTTGGACTTCTCTCGGAGCGACTCCGCATCGGCGTAGTCGACGTAGAGCACCGGTCCCTGGTCCTTCCGGACCAACGGGTTGGCCAAGGGGCCGAACTCGAGGCCCGTGGCCGTCTCGATCCGGCAGCCGTCGGTGAGTTTGGCAACGCGATCCATCAAAAAGCGACCCCTGAGCCGCGACGGGGCCACTCGAGTTCAAGCGAGACCACAAACCACCAAATGGGCAGCACAGGATTCGAACCTGTGACCTCCACGGTGTGAACGTGGCGCTC
>CALGAS010000248.1 GCA_937959175.1 uncultured bacterium
GCCGGGCGGCCTGGACGGATCGGGACGGTTGTGCCGGCCGCACAAAGACTGCCGACTGCCGGGTAGGCTGCTGGCTCCAGATCACTCCCGCCAAAAGTTCCACCGATGGTTTCCGTGCCCGCGCTGGCCCGATTCGACACCCTTGCCCTGGGAGTCACCGCGGGCCTTGCTGCCGCGCTTGCAAGCGCTGTGTCCTATCTCGTGTCGCGGCACCATGGCAATCGCGGAGATGGGGGCAGCCTGAGGCTGCTTGTGCAGGCGCATGCGGTGATGGGAATCGCCAGTCTGCCGTTGTGCTGGTGGCTCACTCCGGCGGCCTGGCCGGCCGACCGTCGCTGGCTCGTGCCCCTGGCAGGTTCGGTGCTGACCTACCTCGGCGGCCAGGCGGGCGTCTTTGCGACGCTCAAACAGATGCCGGCCTCCCGGGTCGCCCCGCTGTTGGGACTGAAGTTGGTCATGCTCGCTGCCTTCGTCTCATTGCAGCCGGGGACCGGCCTGACGCCGCCGCAATGGCTGGCCGTCGGAATGAGCGTCACCGCGGCGGCCATCCTGCAGCGGGGAGGCCGGGGAAGCACCGCGATCGCCGTCCGGCCTCTGGTCATGCTATTGGCGACATGCCTCAGTTTCGCCGTGTCCGACCTCTGCATCATCGGGCTGATCGACGGGCTGGCCCCGTCCCGGGATGCCTCGGGAGGGGCGATTTCCCGGCTGCATGCCGGCGGGCTGGCGATGGCGGTGACCTACGCCCTCTGCGGCGGCCTGGCCGGGATCGCGTTGGCGAGCCTGCCAGCCGTCCGGCCTCGCGACGGCAGCGACCGGAATGCCGCCTGCCAATACGCGGTCGCCTGGCTCGGCGGCATGGCGGCCCTCTATGTCTGCTTCGGGTTGGTCGGCGCCGTGCTCGGCAACGTCCTCCAATCGACGCGGGGCGTGATGGCGATCGTGATCGGGGCGGCCCTTGCCCGGGCCGGCTGGCACGATCTCGAGGAGCGGGTCGACCGGGCGACGTTTCTGCGACGGGTGGCCGCGGGCGGGCTGATGATCGCCGCGATCGCGGTCTACGTGACGGGAACGGCCGGTTGGTGATTTCCGCCGGTAGCCGCGAGGCAGCGTGTCAGCCCCGCCCCTGAAAGTTGGGCCGCAGCCGCCAGCGGCCCGACGGATGGGGCCGGAGGATCCCGAGCAGGTCGCCGGGAGGCAGGCCAAGCCCGCTCGCGGCGTCCGCGTGTGTGAATGCCGCGACGGCATCCGGCGGCGGCTTCCCCAGGAGTTCACCAGGCCGCTCATTCGGGGGCAGTTCGAACGCCGGCAGTTCGATCAGGCCGCCCCGGATCGCGAGCTCGGCGGTCTGCTCATCGAGCGTTGTTCGCGGGAGATGCGGCACCGCCGCTGCCGCTGGCAGAAGGGCTGCCGCGGCGGTCGCGGGCGTGCACGCATCGAGCGGCGTGGCCGAGCCGCGGTCGAACGGCCCCACGGCCGTGCGGATGAGCGACTCCATCACCGCCCGGGTGCCGAGGGCCACCGCCAGATCGCGGCCGATCGCCCGGATGAAGGTGCCGGTGGAACACTCGATCTCGAGGGCCAGCCGCGGCCAGTCGTAAGCCGTGACCGCGAGGCGGTCGATCCGAACAGGTTTTTCCACAAGTGCCACCGCGCGGCCCTTGCGGGCCAGCCGGTAGGCCCGCTGGCCCCCGACGTGGACGGCCGAATAGTCGCAGGGCCGCTGGAGGATCTCGCCACGGAAGCGGGGCAGGGCGGCCTCGAGCTCCGCCGAGGTTGGCCGTGGTGGAGCAGGCTCCTCCTCGACCGGCGTCTCGAGATCATCCGAGGCGCTCGAACAGCCCAGGCGAAAGACCGCCTGGTACTGTTTGGGCAACTGATGAATGAAGTCGATGAGTTTCGTCGCGTGGCCGACGCAGACGACGACCACGCCCGCCGCCAGCGGGTCGAGCGTACCGGCATGGCCAACCGCCTTCATGCCGAGCGCCCGGGCCACGCCATCGACAACCTGTCGTGACGTGACCCCGGCCGGCTTGTCAATCGGGATCACACCCGTGAATGGGAAAGGCATAAAGCTCCGCCACCTCCGCGGCTGTCTTGCCCGCCAGCGAGACCCGCTGGCGAAGCCCTCGCGGGTCGTCCACCGCCCCAGCGACGAGGCGGTCAAACTTGAGATCGACCAGGGCGGCCGTCTGGGCCGGGTCGGAGCGGGCATGCCCCAACGGATGCCGGACAAGCCCGCCGTCAAGGCTTCCGAGCCGCTCATGCTCGATGACCACCCGGGTCGGGATCCCGTCGGGATAGAGCGAGTCGTATGCGGGGCCGCCGTGCTCGATCACGATCCGGTCGATCAACTCCATCGCCTCCGGGTCGGTGATCGCCGCGGGCTGATAGTCGTCCGGCAAGAGCATCAGTTCTGCCCAGCCGGGGGCCGTGGCTCCTGGCCGAGCGGCGGCTGCCTTGAGCAGCGTGCGGGCCAGGATGTAGGGCAGGGAGTGGTCGGCCGACTGACGGGTTGTCGGCCTCCGCTTGGCGGGATCGGCGATGATCGAGCAGGCCGGCTCGTAGATCGTGACACCGATCCGGCCAATCCCTGCCAGATCCCCGGCCAACGCCGGGTGGCGGGCAAATAGATCGACCAGCGATTGCAGTGCTCCCGCCGACTGATGCTCATAGAGGCCAAGCTTGAAGTGCATCGAGTTGATGGTGAAGGCGTCACCGCCGAGGCCGAGTTCGAGATCGAAGGGACTCCGGTCGTCAGAACAGGGCTCGTTAAGCCGGTAGATCGCCAGCGGGTTGCGAAAGACGTCGCCAGGCCCGACGAATCCCGCCAGGGCACGCCGGCCGCAAAGCACCGCCGCTTCGGCCGCAAGCGCCGCCGATGCGCCCTTGCTGTCGGAGAGCTGGCGGCCGGCCCGAATCGCCCGAAACGGCACGTAGTGGGCCACGGCCATGCCGATCGCCGACTCGATCTGCTCCTCGTCCCCCCCGAGGGCCGCCGTGTAGGCGGCCGCCGAGGCGACGGTGCCATGGTGGACGTGGTCAATGGCGTACTTGCGGAGGGCGAAGACCTCCGCAAGCCGGCCGCGAATCTCGTCGATCAGGAGCATCACACGAAGCGTGGCGTCGCCGTCAAGGCCGGCGGCTGTGGCCGCCGCGATGGCAACCGGGTAGTAGTCGTTGTGACCAAACTCGCCGGCGACGCGGCCCCGAGTGGCGTCGTGGCCGAAGTTGGTGCCGTTGGAATCCCACTCACGGACCGCCGAGGCGTTCGCTGCAACGGCCCGCTCGGCCAGGCACCGCCGGGACGATCCCAGGCAGACGACGCCGGGACTGCCGGCAGCCGGGGCGGTTGCCAGGGCCTCGCGTCGCAACACCGTCGGGGCGTTGGCGGCCGCCGCCAGGGCCGAGACGCCGCAGCCGACGCTGTCGGTGTGAAACCGCTCCAGGAGCGCGAGGGTGGCCGGGCCGATCGGCTCGGCCGCGTGAAACAGAAAATCTCGGGCATAGCCCGCCAGACCGCGTGCCTGGTTGGTATCGGCAGGCAGCAGCCGAGTGGGGCCGAGAGCGGCTGGCGAGGGTGACATGGAGTCCTGGTGAAGGGCAAGGAAGAAACTGGTGACCAGCGGTGTTGTACCCGCCGGGGCTGCATACCGGCAGGCCATGGGCGGTACACTCTGGATATGGAACCGACACGACTCGGACCGTATACGATTTGCGGCCAGTTAGGCCGCGGCGGCATGGGCACGGTGTTCGAGGCCGTCGACGCTGACGGGCAGGCCGTCGCCGTCAAGACGCTGACAACGCATCTCAGCGACGACGAGGGCATGCGGCGGCGATTCGAGGCAGAAATCGAGGCCCTCAAGGGCCTGCGACATCCCGGCATCGTGCGGCTCCTGGCGTTCGGCGAAGATGAAGGCCGGCCCTTCTTCGCCATGGAACTGGTCCGTGGCCGCAGCCTGGAGGAGATGCTCAAGGCGGGACGCCGATTCTCCTGGCAGGAGACGGTGGCGATCGCCGGTGAAGTCACCCGGGCCCTCAAGGTGGCCCACGACCAGGGAATCGTCCACCGTGACCTGAAACCGGCCAACCTGCTCTTTCCTGAAGAAGCGGGAATCGAGGGAAGCGTGCGACTGGCCGATTTCGGCATCGCCCGGCTGTTCGGTGACGCCGGCCACACGCTGGCCGGCACGGTCGTGGGAACCGCCGAATACATGGCCCCCGAACAGGCTGCCGGGACCGTGGCCGATCATCGGGCCGACCTCTATTCGCTCGGCCTGGTCATGTTCGCGATGCTGACCGGAAACCCTCCATTCCGCGGCGGCAAGGTGTCTGAGGTCCTGCAGCGGCAACGCCGCGAGACGCCCCCCCGCGTCTCCGTGATCCGGCCGGAGATTCCCGCAACACTCGACACGCTGATCGAGCGGCTGCTCGCCAAGACGGCATCGGATCGGCCGGCCAGTGCCCTGGCAGTCGGCCGGGCCCTCGATGCGATCGGGGCCGCTGACGATGCCACGCCGCGGGCCGGCCCGAGCGGCCCGACGGTGGCCATCCGCTCGAGCGACGCCACGCAGGCGGGGCCCGTCCAGAGCGGCGGGGCTGACCCGCAGCCGGAAGCCATCGACCTGCTGGCGGCCACCCGCCTTACCAGCGTCGGCGATACCGAGAGCGGGACAGCCCAGGGAAGCCGCCGCCGCGCCGACGGCAACGCCGCCACCGAGGCATTCACGCCGGCGACCGTGGCCGGTACCGGCGAATCGCCGCCGAGCGGCTCATTGGCCCACCGCGTGACCGAGCCTGACTCGCTCGGTCAGGGCGAGGTGACGGGCGGCGGCAGCCGGTTTACAACCGTGGAATCGCTGGAGCGGACCCTCCGGGAAGAGGCCCGCCGGGCCGCCCGCCGCGACGGAATCATCCGGCTGACCGTGGCCCTGGGGCTCCTTGCGATGGTGGCCGCTGGCGGCTATCTGGCCCTCCGGCCGGTCACGGCCGACCAGCTCCATGCCCGGATCATCGCGACGGCCGAGAATCCGGCCGCCGATCTGCGGGACGCCCACCGGGCGATCGAGATGTTTCTGAGCCGGTTTCCCGACGACGAGCGGGCCGCAGAGATCCGGCGGCTCGATCACCAGCTTGATGTCGATGCCCTCGAACGCCGCACTCGGCGGCGTACCCGCGACGACACGGCCCGCTCGCCCCTCGAACGTGACTACCGAGCCGCCATGGCCCGGGAGGAGGAAAGCCCGCTTGCCTGCCTCGCCGCGCTCGAGGCGATCCTGGCCCTGCATGCCGATGCGGTCGATGAGCCGGCCGCGAACGACGGTGACGACGATCCGGCCCTCTGGCTGGCACTTGTTCAACGGCAAATCGAGCGAATCAAGCCGGCCGCCCGGCGAGAGCAGGATGAGGATGTCGCCCGGGCCGGAGCGACCCTTGCCGAAGCGAAAAGCCTCGCGAAGCAGGCTGCGGACGCCGACCCGGCCGAGCAGGAGGCACTACTTGGCCGCCGCCGCGCCCTCCTCGAGGGGCTGATCGAGATCTACCGTGACAGGCCGCATGTGGCCGCGGCGGTCACTGAAGCCCGCCGCCTGCTTGCCTCCGGCCCCTGAACCACCTCGCTCCCTCGACCTCTCACCCGCCGTGTGGTCCGTCATGCCCCAGTCCCACCCATCCGCCCAAACCGCCGATCGTCGTCACAAGAGCCATGCGGCCTTCGCGGCGGCGAGCGGGTGCATTCCCGGCGGGGTCAACTCGCCCGCCCGCGCCTTCGGGAGCGTCGGCGGCGAGCCGATCTTCTTCCGCGAGGCCCGGGGACAGTGGCTCACCGACATCGACGGCAACCGCTACCTCGACTACATCGGCTCCTGGGGGCCGATGATTCTCGGTCACCGCCACCCGCAGGTCGTGGCGGCGATCGAGGCGGCCCTCGCCACCGGCACCAGTTACGGGGCGCCGACCGAAGGGGAGACCCGGCTCGCGGAGTTGATCATTGCGACGGTGCCCTCGATCGAGAAGGTCCGGCTGGTCAGCTCCGGCACGGAAGCTGCGATGTCGACCGTCCGTCTCGCCCGCGGCTATACCGGCCGCGACAAGATCATCAAGTTTGCCGGCAACTACCACGGCCACGGCGACAGCCTGCTTGTCGCGGCAGGGTCGTCGGCCGCCACGCTCGGGGTGCCCGATTCACCCGGCGTGACCGCCGGCACCGCCCGCGACACGATCGTGCTGGAATACAACGAGCCGCAGGAACTCGAGGATGCCTTCCGGGCCGAGGGAGATGCGATCGCCGCGGTGCTGCTCGAGCCGGTGGTCGGCAACATGGGGCTCGTCCGGCCGAGCGAGGCGTTCCTGGCGGCGGCCCGCAGGCTCACGCTCGAGCACGGAGCGCTTCTGGTCTTCGACGAGGTGATGACCGGCTTCCGGCTGGCCCTCGGGGGCGCCCAGGAGATCCTGGGCGTCACGCCCGACGTCACTGTCCTGGGCAAGATCGTGGGCGGCGGCCTGCCGCTGGCGGCCTACGGCGGCCGGGCCGATGTGATGAATCACGTCCTGCCGGCGGGCAAGGTGTTTCAAGCGGGCACGCTGGCCGGCAATCCGCTGGCGGTCGCCGCCGGAACCGCCACCATCGAACGGCTCCGCGACGATCCGCCTTACGACCTGCTCGAACGCCACGGCGCCGCCCTCGAAGCCGGCTTTCGAGAGGCTGCTGGGCGGGCCGGCCTGACAACCTGGCTGGCCCGCGTCGGCAGCATGATGACGATGTTCTTTCAGCAAGGGCCGGAACCGACGCCGGTCCACGGTTGGCGAACCGCCTCGCAGAGCGACCGCGACCGCTATGCGGCGTTCTTCTGGGCGATGATCGACCGGGGCGTCTACCTTCCCTGCAGCCAGTACGAGGCACTCTTCATCTCGGCCACCCACACCGAAGCCGATATCGCCGCCACGGTCGCCGCCGCCGAGGAGGCCCTCGCTGCCGGCTAGCCGGGCTGGCAGGCATCGCCCAGGTTGCAAACCTGCGGCCGCATCGGGCAGGTGGAAGCCGAGACCGACATCGGGCAGTTGCAAACC
>CALGAS010000249.1 GCA_937959175.1 uncultured bacterium
CGCCTATCTCGCCCCGCGAAATCCTCACCCCAGCAGCATCCTCTGGCGGAGCCAGTGGGCGCCGCCGAGTCCGCAGTTCGACATCCTGCGAGAGCAGGGGGCCTTCTGGGGGCAGCGGGGCATTCATTATCACCAGTTCCTCGCCGCCGGCGAGAACACGCTCAACCAGCGGCTCGCCGTTGAACTGTTTCTGATGGTTCGCCGCGACCGCAGCTACGACCCGGCGAAGTGGCTCGACCGCTACGTGAGCCTGATGCTCGAGCCCGGCTGGCATCGAGACACCTATCTCGAGGAGTACCATCGGCACTTCTTCACCAACCTCGCCGCCGGCCGCAAGCCGATCAACTGCGGCGTTCGCGACATCCACATCGGCGGCCTGGTGCCGGTGCCAGCCCTGGTGGCGGCGCTCGGGCCGCGGCACCACGATCTGCGTGAGATCGTGCGGCTCCATGTGAGCCTTACCCACAAAGACCCTGACGTGCTGGACGCCGCCGACACGCTCGTCAAGATCCTGGCGGCGGTCCTTCCCCGGCCGGAGGCAGCGGCCCGCTCGCCGGACGAGGCGGCTCACGCGCTGCGCGAAGCGATCCTCGAGCACGCCCGTGATTCCGTCTCGCGGGCCAAGCTCGACGCCTGGAGCCGGCTCTCCGACCGGCAACTGGTCGGCGGCACGCTCTCGACGGCCTGCTACATCGACGACGCCTTCCCGGCTGCCCTCGCGTTGACCTGGCGACATGCCGGCGACTTGACGGCAGGCGTCGTCGCCAACGCCCGCTGCGGAGGTGACAACTGCCACCGTGGCGCGGTGGTCGGCAGCCTGCTGGCGGCCGCGACGGGGATCCCGCCGCGGCTCCTGACCGGACTGCAGGCCTCTGCTACAGTGATGCAGGAATAAGCCGTTTTCGCCCAGGAAATCCCGATGAATCCGACCGCCACCGGCCAGGCCCGGCGGGGCACGACTCTCGCCTCGCACCCGTTTGCGTCTCTCTCGGTTCCCGTCACCCCCACCCACACGCTTCTGCTCGACGCCGATCCGGCTGCGGCCGACCCGGTGGCCGCCAAACGCGAAGCACTGCGGCGGTATTTCCATCAGACCTGCGAGGTCTACGACCGGCTCTTCGCCCTGATCCGCGACGACGCCGCCTATTTCGAGCGACACGAGCCGCTCCGGCATCCGCTGATCTTCTACTTCGCCCATCCGGCAGTCTTCTACGTCAACAAACTGACGACCGGCCGGCTGATTCCCGACCGGCTCGATGCCAAGCTCGAGGCGATGATGGCCGTTGGCGTCGATGAGATGTCGTGGGACGATCTCAACACCGCCCACTACGAGTGGCCGAGCGTCCAGGCGGTCCGCGACTACCGGCTGCGGCTCCGGGAGCTGATCGATTCATTCCTCAGCGACATGCCGCTGACGCTCCCGATCGAGTGGGATTCTCCAGCCTGGGTCATCCTGATGGGCATCGAGCATGAGCGGATTCACCTCGAGACCTCGAGTGTGATCATGCGGATGATGCCGCTGGAGGATCTTCGCCGCGGCGATGAGCTCTCGGCCGAGGAGCAGCAACTCTGGGCCGCCTGCTGCCGCGCGGGTACGCCGCCGGCCAACGAATGGCTGCCGGTCGCCGGCCGCACTATCCGGCTCGGCAAGCCGGAAAGCGATCGGACCTATGGCTGGGACAACGAATACGGCCACGAGGACGTTGTGCTTCCGGACTTTCGGGCTGGCCGCCGGCTCGTCTCCAACGCCGAGTTCCTCGCCTTCGTCGAGGCGGGTGGCTACCGCGACGAGTCCTTCTGGAGCGAGGAGGGCCGCGGCTGGCTGCACTACACCAAGGCCCGCCATCCGCGGTTCTGGGTTGAGCGTGGCGGGGAGTACGTCCAGCGGAATCTGCTCGAAGAGATTCCCCTCCCGCTCGACTGGCCAGTCGAGGTCAACTGCCTCGAGGCCGAGGCCTACTGCAACTGGCAGGCGCAGGAGACCGGCGAGAACGTGCTCCTGCCGACCGAGGCCCACTGGCACGCCCTCCGCCAGGACGCGGTCGCCGCCACGCGAGGAACGCTGGAATGGGATCAGGCCACCTGGCCTGAAGCCCCGGGCAACATCAATCTCGAGAAGTTTGCCTCCTCCTGCCCGGTCACGATGTTCCCGCAGGGCGAGTTCTCCGACGTGGTCGGCAACGTCTGGCAGTGGACCCGCACCCCGATCATGCCCTTCAAGGGCTTCGAGGTGCATCCGCTCTACGACGACTTCTCCGTGCCCACCTTCGACGGCCGCCACAATCTGATCATGGGCGGCTCCTGGATCTCGACGGGCGACGAGGCCCTCGCCTCGGCCCGCTATGCCTTCCGACGGCACTTCTTCCAGCATGCCGGGTTTCGGACGATCGTCGAGCAGCCGGGCAACGAGGCGACCACCGCCGGCTCGAAGCTCTACGAAACCGACAGCCTGGTGACCCAATACCTCGATTTCCACTACGGCGACGCCGCCTCCGGCGGCTCGGATGGCTCGACGGCCGCCCTCCCCTTCGGCGTGCCGAACTTCCCCCGGGCCTGCGTCGAGGCGACGATGCCGCTCGTGCCGGCTGGCAGCCGAAGCCGCTGCCTCGACATCGGCTGCTCGGTGGGCCGCTCGGCCCTCGAGTTTGCCCGTCACTTCACTCATGTCGACGCGATCGACTTCTCGGCCCGCTTCATCCAGTCCGGGGTGCGGCTTCAGGAAGGGGCCGAGGTGCTCTATGAGGTGCCCACCGAGGGTGAGCTGACCGCCAACCGGGCCATCTCGCTCGAGCGGCTCGACCTCGTGGAGGCAGGACCGCGGGTGCTCTTCATGCAGGGCGACGCCTGCAATCTCAAGGCCATTTACACCGACTACGACCTGATCTTCGCCGGCAACCTGATCGACAGGCTCTACGACCCGGCCTTGTTTTTGACAGGGATCGGCGAGCGGCTCGTGCCGGGTGGGCTGTTGGTGATCACTTCGCCGTACACCTGGCTCGAGGAATACACGCCGAAGGAGAAGTGGCTCGGTGGCCGGCGGGAACACGGCGAGCCATTGACGACCTTCGAGGGTCTGGAGCGGACGCTCGCCCCCCGCTTTGAACTCATCCAGCGGCAGGACATCCCCTTTGTGATCAGGGAGACGGCCCGCAAGCATCAGCATTCGGTAGCTGAGTTGACCGCCTGGCAGCGTCAGGACGGGCCCTTTGGTACGATCTAAGGGAAAGCCGGACGGCCGCTTGCCCATCCCTCGCCCCACCCTGCCATGGCCTTCGACCCCTGTCGCGAATGGCTCGGGATCGACCCAGTCGATCTCGCCGACCCCTGTCGTGTGCTGGACCTGCCGGCCGGCGATCACCCGGCTGAAGTGATCGCGGAGGCGGCCGCCAAGCGGCTGAAGCACCTCGGCGAGATCGCTCCCGGCCCGTTTGAAAAGGCCCGCCAGACGCTCGTCAAACGGGTCGAGGAGGCCCGCGACCGGCTTTTGGACACAGCCGTCTCCGCGCCTGAGCCGGTCGCCTCCGAGCCTGTCGGGCTCCCGGTTGGGAACGCCGGCCCTCCGGAGCCGTGGAACCCGACGCTGCCGCCAACGGCCGCTGCCACGCCGACCGGCCCCGAAGCGAAGCTTCCCCCGCTTTCAGGCACCTCGAGCGTTCGGCCCCGACGGAGGCGGCGCGGCTCCCGATCCTCGGGATCGACCGGCGTGCTCATCAGCATGACGGCGCTGCTCACCGCCGCGGCGGCCGTGCTCGCGGTCGTGCTGGTGAAGAATCCCTTCGGGCAACCGGATTCGCCGGACGCGAAGGTCGCCATGCGGACCGACCGCAAGGCCCCCGCCAGGCCGCCGCAGCCCAAAGTCTCCGACGCGGGCAGCAGGTCCGAACCGAAACGGCCGCCGGCTACCGATCGGCCTCGCAAGCCCGAGCCACCACCGAGCCCGCCTCCGCCCGATGCACCTGCCGGTCCGCCGGTCAATCGCCAGCCGGCCGATGACAAGGCCGCTCCGGAGCCGCCGGCTGCCAGCCAGCCTCCGGCCGAAGACAAGACCCGCCGCGAGCGGGAGAGGCAAGCCGCCGAAACGGTGAACGCCGAACGTCGCCGGGCGATCGACACGCTCCTCACCGAGGCCTTTGCCGCGCTGCAGGAGGAGGCGTTTGACGCCGCCGATGCATCGATCAAGAAGGCCTACCAGACGGCGGGCGATGATGTCGAGGCTGCGACCAGGGCGGAGGCCTGGCGGGGGTTGGCGACCTACGCTCGCGAGTTTCTCGGCCATCGCGAGCAGGCCTTCAAGGCGGCATCGGCCGGCCGGGAATACCAGGCTGGCGGCAAGGTCTTCGCGATCATCGAGATCACCCCGACGCTGGTGGTCTACAAGTCCGAAGGCAAGATCGTGCGGGTTCCCCGCGATCAGCTCAATCCGGCGCTTGCCATGGCGATCGTCGAGCAGTGGTTTGCCGCCGACGGCCGGGCGGCGAACCATCTCTTCCTCGGCGCCCATTGGCTCTGTGACACGCCGCCGAATCCGCGGCGGGCCCGTGCCGAGTGGCGGATTGCCGGTGATGGCGGCGCAGATGTCGACCTCCTGCTTGCCCTGTGCGATGACCCTGTGATCCAGCAGGCCGGGAAACGCTGAGCCGACGAC
>CALGAS010000250.1 GCA_937959175.1 uncultured bacterium
CCAGAGCCGGTCGAGCAGATCGCGGGCGGTCATCGAGATCTGGCCGAGGTCGGCAGCGGCGGCATCGCCGGCGACGCCGTGGATCCAGGCGGCCAGGCGGGCGGCCGGGAAGGCCGCGAGGCCCGCCGCGAGCAACGCCGCCACGACACCGGTGAGCACATCGCCGGTGCCGGCGGTGGCCATCCCGGGGTTGCCCGTCTCGTTGATCGCCTCGCGGCCGCCGCCAGTGACGAGCGTCCCGCTGCCCTTGAGCACGACGACCGCGTCGGCGGCGGCGGCGAACGCACTGGCCAGGGCGGAGAGCTGCCCGCGGTCGGTCGCCTCCGGGCCACTTGGATCGCGGCCGGCCAGCCGGAGCATCTCGCCGGCATGGGGCGTGAGGATCCGCGGGCCGCGGTGATCGGCCAGCCGATCGGCCGGCAGGCGGGCGATCGCCCAGAGGGCATCGGCATCGAAGACGGCCGGCACGGCCGCCTCCCGCCAGAGCCGGGCCACGAGGTCGGCAGTCTCCTCCGAGCGGCCCATCCCCGGGCCGACGGCAACCGCCGAGGCCCGCTCCAACGCGTCGGCGATCGGCTCACCGGCCGCGGCTGCGAAGGTGCCGGCGGGCGAGGCGGCAAGCCCGCGGGTCATCACGCAGGGATCGAAGCCGGCGGCGATGCCGGCAACCGGCTCGGGCACGAGCAGTTCGACGAGGCCCGCGCCGCTGCGGAGGGCCGCCAGCGCCGAGAGGGCCGGTGCCCCGGCCATCCCAACCGAGCCCCCGACCACGACCACGCGGCCGAAGTCGCGCTTGCTCGCCGCGGCCGGCCGCCGGGGCAGCGGCGGCAGATCGGCCGGGGGCGTGATGGCAGGAAGCGACATGAGGCGGAACCTTAAGACCACCGCCGAGCGACCGCCGCCAGGCCGGCGTGGAGCGGGGCCTGACAGCCCGCCACAGCGGCCCGGACGCGGCTGAAACCGGCCGTCTACCTTGACCGAATCCTCCCGCGGCCGCTACCCTCCCGCCAGTACGCGGCCATTGTGGAGCCGCTCCATCGGCCCCCCGGGAGACGCACGAGGCCCATGAGTGCCGCCCAGACGCCTGGCGACATCTTCGATGTCAAGAAGGTTCGCCGCCTGATCGCCCTGATGAAGGAGCATGAGCTCTCCGAACTCGACCTTCAGCAGGGCGAGACCCGCGTGCGGCTCCGTCGCGGCGGCGAGGTGGTGACGCAGGCCGTCGCTCCGGTGGTCGCCCCCCAGGCACCGCCGCCGGCGGCCCCCGCCGCGGCCGCGTCGCCCGCAGCCGACGACCGGATGGTGGAGATCACCAGCCCGATGGTCGGAACCTTCTATACGGCCTCAGGCCCCGACGCCGCCCCGTTCGTCAAGGTGGGCGACCGGATCGGCCCGGAGAAGACCGTCTGCATCGTCGAGGCGATGAAGGTCTTCAACGAGATCCCGGCCGGTGTCTCCGGGCAGGTCGTGGCGGTCCTCGTTGAGAATGGCGCCCCGGTCGAGTTCGGCCAACCGCTCATCAAGGTCGATCCCGAGGCCTAGCCCGCTGATTCCGCAATCGCCCAGAGGGCCCGGGGCGGAGACCGGGCCCGCCACCGGTTTCCCAGTGCTGCCTGCCTCATGTTCAAGCGGATCCTGATTGCCAACCGCGGCGAGATCGCCCTCCGGGTGATCCGCGCCTGCCGTGAGCTCGGTGTCGAAACGGTCGCGATCTTCAGCGAGGCCGACCGTGACGCCCCCTACCTGGAGCTGGCCGACGAGGCGATCTGCGTCGGGCCGGCCAAGGCGGCCGACAGCTACCTCCGCATCGACCGGGTGATCAGCGCCGCCGAGATCGGCAACGTCCAGGCGATCCATCCCGGCTACGGCTTCCTCTCGGAAAACTCCCACTTCGCCGAGGTCTGCCGCTCGTGCGACATCGGCTTCATCGGCCCGACGCCCGAGGCGATGGAGATGGTGGGCGACAAGAACTCCGCCCGGGCCCTCGCCCGCCGGGCCGAGGTGCCGACGGTGCCCGGCAGCGACGGGCTGGTCGCCAGCGAGCAGGAGGCGGTCACGATCGCCCGCGAGATCGGCTTCCCGGTGCTGCTCAAGGCGACCGCCGGCGGCGGCGGCA
The DNA here is from genome assembly GCA_937959175.1 of uncultured bacterium. Taxonomy (GTDB): domain Bacteria; phylum Planctomycetota; class Planctomycetia; order Pirellulales; family UBA1268; genus QWPN01. The sequence continues at coordinate 2,117 of CALGAS010000250.1, forward strand.
AGGGGATGCGGGTGGCGGCCAACGACCTCTCCCTGGCAACCGCCTGGCAGCAGGCCTCGGCCGAGGCCCAGGCCGCCTTCGGCAATCCCGGGATCTACATCGAGAAATACATCGAGCGGCCCCGCCATGTCGAAATCCAGATCCTCGGCGACACCCACGGCCAGGTCTTCCACCTCTGGGAGCGAGACTGCTCCACCCAGCGGCGGCACCAGAAGCTGATCGAGGAGAGCCCCTCCCCGCGGCTTCCCCAGGCGACCCGCGAGGCGATGGCCGCCGCGGCGGTCCGGCTGGCCAAGGAGGCCGGCTACTTCTCGGCCGGGACGGTCGAGTTCATCGTCGACCAGGAAGACAACTTCTACTTCATCGAGGTCAACGCCCGGATCCAGGTCGAGCACCCGGTCAGCGAGATGGTGACCGGCATCGACCTGCTCAAGGCCCAAATCCGGGTGGCGGCCGGCGAGAAGCTCGACCTCCGGCAGGACGAGATCGTGCCCCGTGGCCACGCGATCGAGTGCCGGATCAATGCCGAGGACCCCGCCCACAACTTCCGCCCCAACCCCGGCCGGATCGAGCGGATCATCGCCCCGGGCGGGTTCGGCGTCCGCTGGGATTCCCACGCCACGACCGGCTACACCGTGCCCCCCCACTACGACTCGCTCGTCGGCAAGCTGATCGTCCACCAGCCGACCCGGGCGGCCGCGATCGAAACGATGATCCGGGCCCTCAAGGAACTCCGGGTAGCCGGGATCGCGACGACCGTCCCGCTGCATCTGGAGGTCTTGGCCAACTCCGCCTTCCACGAGGCCACCATCGACACGACATTCGTCGAGCGGATGCTGGCCGGCTGATCCCTCTGCTTCCAAGGTGTCCCTAGGAGACCCCATGACCGAATCGCTCTCCCGTCCTCCCCAGGCCACTCACCACTTTCGCCGAGTGGCAATCCTGTTTGCCGGCGGCCCCGCCCCCGGGGCCAACGCCGTGATCTCGACGGCGGCCACGTCGTTCATGCGGGAGGGCACGGAAGTGATCGGCATGAAGCACGGCTACTCGTCGCTGGCCGACTTCTCACCGGCCCAGCCGCTAATGGCCGGCCGCGACTACATCAAGATCACACCCGAGTTCTTGAAGCGGACGCGGAGCGCTCAGGGCATCATGCTCGGCACCGCCCGCACCAACCCAGGGAAGCACGTCTCGGCTCCCGAGCACCTCGAGGATCCCGAGCGGGTCCGTCCACTGGCCAACGTCTATGCCGGCCTGCAGAGTCTCGGCGTCGAGGCCCTGATCTCGATCGGCGGCGACGACACGCTCAAGACGGCCAACAAGTTCAAGATGTATCAGGACAGGCTCCCCGCCGACGCCCCCCGGATGCCGGTGGTCCACTTGCCCAAGACGATCGACAACGACTACATGGGCATCGACTTCACCTTCGGCTACTTCACGGCGGTTGACACGCTCGGCGGCGAGATCCGCAACCTGCTCTACGATGCCGAGGCGAGCCGCGGCTACTTCCTCTGCGAGACGATGGGCCGCAGCGCCGGCTGGCTCTCCTACGGGGCGGCGATCGCCGGCGAGGCGAGCCTGGTGATCAGCGTCGAGGACATCCACGGCAAGTACCGCGGCGAGGAGACCGTCACCGACCCCGACGGCAGCACCCGGATCAAGCCGGTGATGAACATCGATCTCGTGGTCGACCGGATCGTCAAGACGATGCGGGTCCGCGAGGAGCAGGAGGGCAAGCAGTACGGCGTGATCGTTCTGGCCGAGGGGCTGGCCGAATATCTGCCGGCCACAAGCCTGGAGGGCATCCCCCGCGACGACCACGGCCACATCTCGATCTCGCACGTCCAGCTCGGCAAGATGTTCGCCACGCTGGTCCGCGACGAGTTCAAGAAGCAGACCGGCCGCAGCCGCAAGGTGGTCGGCCTCCAGCTCGGCTACGAGTCGCGGTGTGCCAAGCCGCACGCCTTCGACGTGATGCTCGGCAGCCAGCTGGGCGTCGGCGCCTACCGGGCTCTGGCGGAGCGGGGCCTCGACGGCGTGATGGTGAGCGTCTCGGGGCAGCTCGACTTGAACTACGTCCCATTCGAGGAGCTGGTCAATCCCGAAACCCTCGTCACGGTCGTCCGCTACGTCGAGCGGGGCAGCGACTTCCACCGCCTGGCCCGGTTCCTCGAGACCTACGTCAACGAGTAGCCGCCCGAGAGATGCCCGCCGGGGCCGGGCGGGCCGTTGGGCGAGACCGCATTGCCCAGGTTGCAAACCCGGGCCCACGGTTCATCAACCGGCTCTTCCTCCCATAGAAGCCCCCCGGCGCGAGCCGGGGGGACGGCGGGCCGTTGGGCCGCCCAACCACCGATTCCCACCGAGCCTTCACCACCAACCCGCCCAAACCGCGTTCACAACCAAACCCCTCGCGGGGCTTTCCCGGTCCCTGGCGGATGGCGAACCGTTGGGCGGGGTTCACCTCGCGCAGGCTCGGGGCAAGCCCGTGCCGTGTCGCTCGGACGCTCGCTTCAGGCATCCTGCCT
>CALGAS010000251.1 GCA_937959175.1 uncultured bacterium
CCTGCGGGCCGACCGGCAGCCGGAGTTCACCCAGCTCGACGTCGAGATGTCGTTCGTCGAAGCCGACGACGTGATGGTGGTGATCGAGGGACTGGTCCAGCGGACGGCCCGCGAGATCCTCGGCCTCGACCTGCCGCTGCCGCTTCCCCGGCTCACCTACGACGAGTGCATGGAGCGGTTTGGTCACGACGCCCCTGACCTCCGCTTCGGTCTGGAGATCGTCGACCTGACGGCCCTGGCGGGCGAGTGCGGGTTTCGCGTGTTTCGCGGGGCCGTCGAGCAGGGAGGCCGGGTGCGTGGTATCCGGGTGCCGGGCGGGGCCGGCCGCTTTTCCCGCAAGGATCTCGACGGGCTCACGGCCGCCGCCGTCGAGGCGGGTGCCAAGGGGCTCGTCTGGCTCAAGTGCGAAGCCGACGGCTCGTGGAGCGGGCCGGTCGCCAAGAATCTCAGCGACATCGCGGCTGGAATCCGGGACCGGCTCGGCTGCCAGCCGGGCGACCTCGCCCTGATCGTGGCCGACTCCTTCGCCGTCACCTGCAAGGCCCTCCACACCCTCCGCCGGCGGCTCGGCATCGAACTCGACCTCATCGATTCGCGGGCGTTGAACGTCTCATGGGTGGTCGATTTTCCGATGTTCGCCCGTGACGAGGAGACCGGCCACTGGGCCGCCATGCACCACCCCTTCACCGCCCCCAAGCCGGAAGACGTCGATCTCCTCGAGAGCGATCCGGCCGGCTGCCGGGCGATCGCCTACGACCTCGTGATCAACGGATCGGAGGCGGGCGGGGGCACGATCAGAATCCACGACCCGGCCGTTCAGGAACGGGTCTTCCACGCCCTGGGCATCTCCGCCGAGACCGCCCGGGAGCGGTTCGGGTTTCTGCTCGACGCCCTCCGCAGCGGCGCTCCGCCCCACGGCGGCATCGCCCTGGGCATCGACCGCTGGGTGATGCTCTTCGGCGGTCTGGACAACATCCGCGACGTGATCGCCTTCCCCAAGACGCAGCGGGCGAGCGACCTGATGACCGGGGCCCCGGCGACGGTTGAGCCGAAGCAGCTGGCCGACCTCGGGATCCGCGTCATCGCCCCGCCGAAGCCGCCGACGCCGTGAACCGGCGGAGGTGCCACGGCAGGTGGGTTCTGATCACGGATTGGGCGTCACGGCGATGAACGGTTGCTCGGGCTTCCGGGGGCTGGGACAGCCCAACGGCCCGCCGTCCCCCCGGCTCGCGTCGGGGGGCTTCTCTGGAAAAGGGGACTGGCTCCGAGCGAAGCGAGGTGCCTGTACCCTTTTCCAACTCGAGGACACACGGAATACGGGCTCACCCCGAGCCGGCATCACGGCCGCCCGATAGACTAGTGGGCCAACTACAGAAGCGGGCGACTAGCTCAATTGGTCAGAGCACCTCGTTTACACCGAGGGGGTTGGGGGTTCGAGTCCCTCGTCGCCCATTGACGACCAGCTTCAGGACGAGGTTCACGATGGATCCTTTCATGCAGGCGGCGATTGAGGAAGCCGAGGCGGGCCTCGCCGAGGGCGGCATCCCGATCGGCTCGATTGTCGTGCATGACGGGCGGATCGTGGGCCGGGGCCACAACCGCCGCGTCCAGCAGGGGAGCACGATCCTCCACGGGGAGATGGACGCCCTGGAGCGGACCGGCCGCAAGCCCGCCTCCTTCTATCGGGAGTGCACGCTCTACACGACACTCTCGCCCTGCCCGATGTGCAGCGGAGCGATCGTGCTTTACAAGATTCCGCGGGTCGTGATCGGCGAGAATCGCTCCTTTGCGGGTGAGGAGGCCTGGCTCGCATCCCACGGCGTGGCCCTCGAGGTGCTCCAAGACGAGCGGTGCATCACCCTGATGCGGGATTTCATGGCGGCCCGCCCGGATCTCTGGGCGGAGGATATCGGCACCGAAGAGGTTCAAGCGTGAAGGAGGCCGGCGGCTCCCTGAACCCTGCAGCCTCAGCCGAGCATCCAGTCAGGCAGCCGCCGGACCCGGCCCTCCCGGTCGACACAGACGACCGTCGTCGAGCCGGTCACCAGGATCCGGGTGTCCCTGATGATCTCGTAGGCATGCTTGATGTGGGCGGCGCCCATCTTTTCGACCCGGGTGCGGAGCAGGAGGAGATCGTCGTACTCAGCCGGCGCGTGGTAATTACAGCGGGCCTCACTGACCACCATGAAGAGGCCGGCGTCTTCAAAGGCCCGGTAGGTATGGCCGTGGGCCCGCAGCATCTCGGTGCGGCCCATCTCGAAGTAGGTCAGAAAGTTGGCGTGGTGCACCCGCCGCTGACCATCAGTCTCCTGGTAACGAACCCGGATCTCCAGCTCGTGGCATTCGGACATGATCAGCTCCGTGGACACCGGCCGCGTTGACCGGGCGGTCCGTCAGACTCTATCCTGCGTCAAACGCAACGAGCAAAAGCGGGTATTACCGCCTTGCTGCCCGATCCCCCACCTATTCCTGGAGACATCACCGTGAGCGTGGGCGACGTGGGTGAGGGCACAGGAGTCGGATTCGCGACGGCCCGCGGAAGGGGTTGGCCCACGCTCCGGCAGTTCACCGTCTTTCTGGAAAACAAGGTCGGCCAACTCCTTGAGGTGGTCCGTCGCTTCGAGGGATCACGGGTGCGGATCGTGGCCCTCTCGATCACTGACTCAGGCGAGTGCGCCTTCGCCCGCTTTCTGCTCAGCCACCCGGAGCAGGGCCGGGAAATCCTGGAGCGGGCCGGCCTGGCGATCATCGAGAGCGACCTGCTGGGCGTCGAACTTCCCGACGACCATCAGCCGCTGCTGCGGGTCTGCACGGCCCTCCTGCAGGCGGAGGTGAACATCATCCAGGCCTACCCCATCCTCGTCAGGCCGCGGGGCCGTCCGGCGGTGGCCCTGATGGTCGACAACACCGAGATGGGCCTCGAGACCCTGGCCAGCAAAGGCTTCTCGATGATCACCGAAGGCGACCTCGACGCCGAGGAATAGGCCGCCGGCAAACGCCTGCCGGGGCCCTCCCTCGAGGCGTCAGGTGAACATGTCGTTGGGCACTTCGCTGAGTTGCCGGACGACCACCTTCTGCACGGTCTCCCAGGCGACCGCCGTCAGCGTGACGGAGCCATCGGCTGCCTGGCTGGCAAACAACCCGTGCGTTCCGCGTGACCAGGTGGCGTCATACCACTCCGGGAGGATCACGCTGCCGCCCGCAAGATGGAGTTCGATGATGCCGCCGTGTTCTCGCTCGGCCCAGAGGCGGGCCACCAACACCGCCGTCGGATTCTGCTCCTCGCCATCCGAGTCGACGGCCGGGGCAGACCAGCCCCCGGCTTCAAATCCTTCCGCGGCGAACGTTTCGGCGGGCGGAGGATCCGCCTGGGACGCGATGAAGTCCCAGTTTTCCGGCTCATCGGCCGACTGTTCGGCAGCCGGTTCGGGATCAACGTCCGGTGCTGAGGCGGTTTTCTCCGGCGGAGCCGGAGGGACAGGCGGCGGACTCATCGCAGGCTCAGCTGCGGTCGCCTCCGGACCGACGGCGGGTTTCCCGTCGCCGTCTACCGGGGACTCACGAGCCTCCTCCGCGAGCGGCTGGCTGGTCGCCGGAATGGTGACCGGCGTTTGGCACTTTGAGCACTTTCCCCGCTTGCCGGCCAGAGCGGCATCAACCTTGATCACGTGGCCCTGCGGACAACGGAACTCGATCTGCCTGCCTGTTGCCGATTTTGTCAGGCTCCGTCGAGCCTTCGGCCCGCCCGCCGCCGGCTTCCGCGGCAGCACTCGCGTCCTGTCTTCATCTTCCTCGGTCGCCATCGACACCTCTTTTGCTCGTCGATCCCGTCGAAACCTCGCTCGTCCTATCCTACTGGATAGCCTGCTTCCCTTGACGGCAGCAGCCCTGCCTCTGACACTGCCAGTCGGAAAACGCTCTCTCGCCGGGCCGGACGGCCCCTCCCGCACCGCCATGCCGATTCCCGTCGTCTGCCCAAGCTGCAAGTCACGCTTCTCGGTCAGCGACCAGTTTGCCGGTCGGACCGGGCCCTGTCCCAAGTGCAAGCAGCCGATCACCATTCCCAAGCCGGCCGCGGCCTCGGTCGTGATCCACGAGCCGGAGGCTCCGGTGACCACGTCCGCGGGAACCGGCCGGGCACCGACGGCCCCCCTCAAGAAGCGCGACCGGCCCGTGCCGGCATCGGCGTTTCTCGCAACAGCGGGCGGGGTGGTGACCTTCGTGATCGCGGCCTTCGCCCTGCGGTGGATCTATCCAAATTCAGGTTCGGGAGAGGCCGCTGAATCGACCATTCCCATCTGGATCCTCGCCATGGGGGCGTTCGCTGCAGCGGTGCCGAGCGTGATACTCGGCTATGCGGCCGTCCGCAACCGCGAACTCGAGGCCTTTCGCGGCCGGCCGCTGCTGATCCGTTCCCTGATCTGCTCGGTCGTGTATGCGGGCCTCTGGGGTGCCCGTTGGGTCCTGGTCGACCAGGGCGTCCTCCCAGCCGACGGCACGTCCGAGATCTTCCCCTGGCTCTACGTGGGGCCGCTGTTCGTGGCAGCCGGATCCCTGGCGGCTCTCGCCACGCTCGATCTCGAATGGGGGACGGCCGCCGTACACTTCTCCTTCTACGTCCTCTTTGCGGCCCTGCTCCGCTCCCTGGCGGGCCTCAGTCCGCTCTGAGCGTCTGCAGGGCTTCGCCTTGTCGGAGAACGGCCGATCGTGTCCACCATTTCAGCGATCCCGGAGCTGGCCGCGGTCGAGGCCGGGACGGCGGGAATTCGGCTCCCCCCGGGAGATACCGCGGCCCTTACGCCCCGGGTGCGAGCCCTGCTTGACACACCGCCGCTGAGGCGGCTGGCGAGGATTTCCCAGCTTGGCCTGGTGGCGTTGGTCTACCCCGGTGCCGTCCACACGCGGCTCGAGCATTCTCTGGGCGTCTACCGGCTGGCGCTCGAGTTCCTGCGGCGGCTGTATCGCGACGAACGATTCGCCGCGGCGGTCTCGCCCGACGACGCGGGAGCCTTCGTGGCCGCCGCCCTCCTCCACGACGTCGGGCATTGGGCCTACTGCCATCCGCTGGAAGACATGGGGCTACCGGAGTTGCCCAGGCACGAGTCGCTGCTGGAGGGCATCCTCTCCGCGGGCGCGATCGGCGAGATTCTCCGGGAGCAATGGCGAGTCTCCCCGGAACGGGTCGCAAGGCTCGTTGCCGGCACTGCCACCGACCGGGCCGGGCGGATTCTCCAATCGCTCCTCTCCGGGCCGATCGATGTCGACAAGATGGACTACCTGGCCCGCGACAGCCTCCATGCCGGGGTTCCATACGGTCGCCACTTTGACCGGGATCGCCTGCTGGCAAGCCTCTGCCTTGACGAGGCGGGAGAGGCGGTGGCGATCACGGCCAAGGGCCGGACCGCGGCCGAGCTAATGGTCTTCGCCCGCTATGTGATGTTCAGCGAGGTCTACTGGCACCACACCGTGCGGTCCGCCACGGCCATGCTGCAGCGGGCGGTCTGGCTGGTGC
>CALGAS010000252.1 GCA_937959175.1 uncultured bacterium
CAGCTGGATTACCCCCAGGATCGTCCGCTCCCGGGCCCGGGGTGTTTCCTCGAGGCCACCGGCGGCCGGCCGAAATCGGAGCCGATAGTTGCGTTTGGGAATCTCAATCCGGATCGACTCGTCTCGGCCGACTGACCCATAGAAGGCCTCGAGCTGCTTCCGCAGCCGACCGATTTGCATCCGGGCAGCCGCGCCGCGAGAACTCGCCGCCTGGCCGCCAAGGCCGAGAACGTCATCGGCGACGGCGTATTGGCCGAGGGAGGTGCCTTCCCCGCTGAGCGTTTTTTCGACGAGATACCGAAGCACCTGGCAGAGTTTCGGCGAGGCCTGAAACGCATCGCTCTCGCAGATGCGGTCAACGTGTCTCGATATCGCACCGTGATCGAAACGATCCATGTTCACCCGAATAGTCATCTTTCACGGTCGGACAGAAGCCACCTAAGAAGATAGCAGCCGCAGACCCGCCGCACACACGCCGCCCCGTGGCGGAAAATATGTTTCGCAGCGGCCCTTGCCGTTCTCAGGCAAACGATCGCTGCCTGAGAGACTGCTTCCTGAGATACCTAAGAGACCAGGACCCGCCGGCGGCCTCCCGCCGGCCACAACACGCCGCATTACCTTGCGTGACGTTCTGTGAGCATCTGGTGAGCGGCGGCCCGGGTGGGGCGATTCGCCCCACCGACTGGAGCGATTCGCTCCACCCCTCGGCGCTAGGTGGGGCGATTCGCCCCACCGCTGCAGCCAGGCAACACGGAAGCGACCTGACGTAAATCTGCGCAACACGTCTGAAAAAAATGCGTTTTTCTGCGGCTTTTCGCCAATCCGATGCCGCGTCAGGAACAAGTTTCGAATCTCGGTCAACTCACTCACCGGAGGGGTCTTTTGGCACGCCAGTTGCGGATAGTTCTCGCAACAAAGAGATGTTCCGCTGAATCAGCACCCACCACGTCCTCTCTCGATTTTCCCGCCTTTCCGAGGAGATTTTCAATGCTTTCGACGATTTTTCAGTTTGCCGCCGCCGCTGCCCTGGCCGCCGCCAGCTTCCTCATTCAGACCTCGGCCCAGGCGTCGGTAGCCGCCCCACAGGCTTCCCTCCTCCCGTCGGCGATCACGGTCGACATCCGGACGTATCGCGTTGATTTCACCTCGCTCGAGGTTCCTTACGCTCCGAGCGCGTGGCGGCTCGAGACCGCTCAAGTGTTCCCCGAGTTTCTCACCGCTCCTGCCGCCCTCCAGCCGACCGGCTCGCTGATCTGGGCTGGCATCGACTCGATCGGCCCGCGGGAGCCGTTCTGGACCCCGCGAAGTGGCGAGTCGGGCGTGCTGGAGTTCGTCGAGCAGAGCCCGAATCTCGCGCTGCTCGTGGGCCGGCCCGCTCCCGAGCCGCCCGCGATCGTGATGGCTGGTTTTGCCCTCACCGTCGGGGCGGTCTGGACCGGTTACCGCCGCCGCAAGAAGGTCACCGCCACCGAGGCCGGCCCCACTGAAGACGCAATCAGCTGACCGGCCGACGCGGCTCTTCGCTGCGGCGGCCGAGGTTGCCGTAGCGATGGTAGTCGTATGAGATGCTCTGCTCCCGCAGATACCAGAGCAGTTCGATCCGGCCCACGCCCATCACGGGCACGTCGGCAATCCAGCAGCCTTCGACCGCCGCCTGCTTTCGGATCGCCGCCGGTACGCGATCCCGACCGGCATACCGCAGCCGCACGTCGGGCTGCGAGAGCAGCGGCAACAGGGCGTCATCGGGCTGCTCGGCCAACTCAATCCCGGCAGCCCACGACTCGGTCCAGGCATCGAGCCGGTCGTGCCACTCGCTCGGGCAGCCCGGAGCAAACGAGGCGACGACCCGGCTGCCGGTCACTCGCGCGGCCGCCACGCGGGCAACTACCTCGAACCACCCGTCGGCCGGCGTGATCCGCACGCAGACAACCGCGAAGGGCACGTAGCGACGGAGGTTGTCTTGGCCGAGCAGCCGCAGGTGGTCGTGCTCCTGGGAAAACTCTTCCCGCCAGGCGGCGTCGTAACTGGCCAGGGCCGCCCGCAGCCGCGGCCCGTCTGGATCCTCAGCGAGGCAGCCGGCCAGGGCCGCCAGGTCGGCGTGCTCGATCGAGCCAGCCGGGCCGCCGCCGCCCACGTCCTCAAAATCCATGAAGGCCGCGACGTAGTTGGGTCCGCCCGCCTTGAGCCCGGGGCCGATCGCCGACTTGCCCCAGCCGCCGAAGGGCTGGCGGAGCACCACGGCACCGGTCGTGCCCCGATTGATGTAGAGATTGCCTGCCCGGATGCCCCGCTTCCAGAGGTCGATCTCGCGGTCGTCGAGGCTGTGGATGGCGCTGGTCAGCCCGTAGCCGGTCGCGTTGACGACGTCGATCGCCTCGTCGAGCCGCGCAAACCGCATCACACCCAACAGCGGCCCGAAGAACTCCGTCTCGTGCGTCAGGCTGCCGGGCTGCACGCCGTACTTCACGCCGGGTGACCAGAGATTCGGATTGTCGCCGACCGGCCGCGGCTCGACGGCCCAACTCTCGCCCGGCTCGAGCGTCGTCAGGCCCCGCTTGAGCAGGCCGGCCGGCGGCCGGATCAGCGGACCAAGCCTGGTCTGAAGCTCGTCGGCCGGGCCGACCGCGAGGCTCTCAACGGCATCGCAGAGCATCCGCTTAAAATCGGGGTCGTCGTAAACCTCCGCTTCCAAGAGCAACAGCGACGTCGCCGAGCACTTCTGGCCGCCGTGGCCGAAGGCGGAGTGCACGATGTGCTTGATCGCCAGCTCCCGGTCGCTCATCGCCGTCACGATCGTGGCATTCTTGCCGCCGGTCTCCGCCGAGAGCCGCAGCTCGGGCCGCGCTGCCAGCATCGTGAGGGCGGTGTCGGTGCCGCCGGTGAGAATCACCGCCGCGACGGCCGGATCGGCCACCAGCCGCGCTCCCGGCCCCGCCCCCGGGCAGGGCACAAACTGCAGCGTCTGCCGTGAAACGCCGGCCCGCCAGAAGCAGCAACAGACCTCCCAGGCGGTCAGCACGGTGTCGGAGGCCGGCTTCACGATCACCGTGTTGCCCGCCGCCAAAGCCGCCGCGATCCCCCCGCAGGGAATCGCAATCGGAAAGTTCCAGGGGGGCACCACCACGACCGTGCCGCAGCCGCGGGCCGCGACGCCGGGCAGCTCGTGAAACGACCGCGCTGCCGCCCGGTAGAGTTCGACGAAGTCGACCGCCTCGGACACCTCCGGGTCGGCCTCGGTCAGCAGCTTTCCCCCCTCGAGCATCGCGACGCGGAGCAGCTCGCCCCGGGCTCGCCGCAACTCTTGGGCCGCCCGACCGAGCATCGCGCTGCGATCATCGACCGAGCGGCTTCGCCAGCCGTCGGAATCGGCCACGCCGCAGGCCACCGCCTCGTCGATCTCCCGCTCGGTCGCTACCGCATGGCGACAGACCGCCACCTCGGGCCGCGAGGGATTGCCGCAGGCCCGCGTCGCGAGGCCGGCAACCTCCCGACCGGTGACGACCACCGGCACGATCCGGCCGACAAGGTCGCCGGAGTCGCGGCCGACGAGCCCGGCGGCCCAGGCGGCGTTCTGCTCGAGGCACCAGTCGGTATCGGGCTCGTTGTCGAAGTCGGCCCAGGGACGCTCGGGCTGCGGCTCGGGAAACGCCTCCGTGCGGCGGTCCTGCGTCCGCCGCGGCTCGTCCGAGACCGGCGTGACGAGCGACTCGCGAAAGCCCCGCTCGAGGAGCTGCCACTCGTCGCTGCCGACGGTCAGCCGGAAGGCGTGGCCGAGGAAGTTTTCCGGGCCGGTGTTTTCATCGAGCCGGCGAATCAGGTAGCCGATCGCGTTGAGGAAATCTTCCTGGCGGCAGGCCGGGGCGTAGAGCAGCAGCCGCTTGGTGTGGTTGAGCAGGGCCCGCCGCTGGTGGTTGGCCATCCCCTCGAGCATCTCAAACTGCACCCGCTCGCCAGCCTCGCAGGCGGCAGCACGCACCAGGCCGTAGGCGACGTCGAAGAGATTGTGGGACCCGATCCCGATCCGCACCGCCTCGAGGTGCTCGGGCCGGAGGGCATAGTCGAGCATCCGCTTGAAGTTGGCGTCGGTCTCGAGCTTCGTCTGGTAGGGAGCCTGGGGCCAGCCATGGACCGCGGCATCGATCCGCTCCATCTCCATGTTGGCCCCCTTGACGATCCGGATCGTCACCGCCGCCCCGCCAGAGGCCACCCGCTGCCGGGCCCAGTCGGTGATCCGCCGCTGCCAGTGAAACGAGTCGGGCACGTAGGCCTGGAGGGCGATCCCCGCCCGCACCTGCTCGAGCCCGGGCCGGTCGAGCGTCTGCATGAAGGCCTCGGCCGTCAGCGAGAGATCCCGATACTCCTCCATGTCGAGGTAGACGAGTTTGGGAACCGCCCGCCCGTCGGCGGTGGTGAAGGTCGTCTCGGCCGCCGCCCGGTAGAGCCGCTCGAGGCGATCACAGAGCCGCTCGAGCGTCTGCTTGCGGGCGATCGGGAGGATCTGCGAGTCGATCGTCGAGATCTTCACCGACAACACCTCGACGTCCGGCGACCGGACCGCCGCCAGGTATTTCTCCAGTCGCAGGCGGGCCTCGCCTTCGCCCAGCAGCGCCTCCCCGAGGAGGTTGAGATTCATCCGCAGCCCTTGCCGCCGGCGGGCCGCCAGATGGGGGCCGAGCAGCTCGGGCTCGGCTGGAAGCACGACGTTGGCCGTCTCGTGCTGGAGGTGCGACTTGACCAGCGGCACCGTCACCGACGGCAGCCAGCCGCCGAAGGTCTGGAAGCCGAGCAGCAGGGCCTGATCGAGCGGCCCGAAGAACCGGGGAATCCCCTGGACGTCGAGGATGTGGGTGAACTGCTCGGCGGTGCGGGCGGCGGCCCGCGAGCGGAAGGCCTGGTCGGTCAGCTCGACGAGCGTCGCCTTGTCGGCCGGATTCTGGAGCATCCGGTCGAGCTCGGCCTGCTGCCGCCGCTCGGCCCGCGTCTGGAGCTCGATCGCCTCCCGCTGCAGGTCCGCAGCGAGTTCGACCGCCGCGTCAGCTACCGCCGCGGTCTGGTCAACGCCTTGCATGATTCCAACAGGGGAAAGGATGCCGGCAAATGGGGCCGCTGGGACTCGAACCCAGGATTCA
>CALGAS010000253.1 GCA_937959175.1 uncultured bacterium
GGCGATCCCGGTCCCCGGAAGCCCGTGCAACCGCTCACCACCAACCCGCCCAATCAAAAAAGGGGACATTCTACTTTTTCGGCTACCCGATTTCGCGGAAGGGCGGCCTTCTTGTGAAAAAGTAGAATGTCCCCTTTTTTGCGGGCTTCGCGCCGGGCCCTCAGGCCTCGCCCGCCTGCCAGGCGGCCAGCTCCGAGTCGAAGACGCGGACCTTCGCCCAACTGGTCGCATTGGCCGCGATGAACTCCTGATGCCGCGGCGAGGTCTGATACTCGTCGTGGGCTTCATGCGAGGCAAACACGATCAGGAGAAACACGTCCCAGTCGCGGTCGTTGACCTCGCGGTCGTAGTCGGCGAGCGTGCCGGCGGCGAAGGCGACCTCACCGGGATGGCCGGTGAGGTGCTCGCGACACGAGGCCACAAGCGCCGCGGCCGCCTTGGCGGTGCGTTCGCGGAGCGTGAAGTAGACGGAGTGGGCAAGCATCGCGATCAGGCCTCCTCGGAGTGGCTGTCGCGGGCCACCTGCGTGGCGGCCGGGCCGGCGGAGCGGGGCGTCGCCGGGCCGATGATCTCGACGACCTCGGTGTCGTCGAGCATCTCCCGGCTCTCGAGCTCGCCGGCGAGCCGGTCGAGCTTGTCGCGGTTGTCTGAGAGGAGCGTGGCGGCCCGCTCGGCTGCCTCGCCGAGGAAGCGGGCCACCTCCTCGTCGATGATCTGGGCGGTGTTCTCGCTGAACTCCCGCTGCTCGTAGACGTCGCGGCCGAGGAAGGGATGCTCCTGCGAGCTCTGGCAGGAGACCGGTCCGAGCTTGTCGCTCATACCCCAGTGGGCCACCATCTTGCGGGCGATCCGCGTCGCCTGCATCAGGTCGTTTTCGGCCCCGGCCGAGTATTCGCCGAAGATGAGCTTCTCGGCGGCCCGGCCGGCCAGGATGAAGGCCAGCCGGTTCTGAAGGTCGCTCTCACCGACGTTCATCCGGTCTTCTTCGGGCACCAGCTGCGTCACGCCGAGGGCCCGGCCGCGGGGAATGATCGTGACCTTGTGGAGCTTGTCGACGCCCGGCAGGAGCCAGGCTGCCAGGGCATGGCCGGCCTCGTGGTAGGCGGTCATCGTCTTCTCGCGGCCCGCCAAGACCTCCTCCCGTTTGGGGCCCATCAAAACCTTGTCGCGGGCATATTCGAAGTCGGCGGCATCGACCGCCTTCTTGTCGTGGCGGGTGGCCCAGAGGGCCGCCTCGTTGACGAGGTTGCGGATGTCGGCGCCGGTGAGGCCGACGGTTCCGCCGGCGAGCCGCTCGAGATCAACGTCGGCTGCGAGGGGCACGCTTCGCGTGTGGACCTTGAAGAGCTCAAGGCGGGCCTTCTGGTTGGGCCGGTCGACCGTCACATGCCGGTCGAAGCGGCCCGGCCGCAGGAGGGCCGGGTCGAGGACGTCGGGCCGGTTGGTCGCCGCCAACACGATCACGCTCTCGGTGGGGCTGAAGCCGTCCATCTCGGAGAGGATTTGGTTGAGCGTCTGCTCCCGCTCGTCGTGGCCGCCGCCGAGGCCCGCCCCGCGGACGCGGCCGACGGCGTCGATCTCATCGATGAAGAGGATCGCCGGCGAGGCGTCCTTGGCGGTCTTGAACATGTCGCGAACCCGCGAGGCCCCCACGCCGACGAACATCTGGATGAACTCGCTGCCGGAAATCGAGAAGAAGGGCACCCCCGCCTCGCCGGCGACCGCCCGGGCCAGGAGCGTCTTGCCGGTGCCTGGCGGGCCCATCAAGAGCACGCCCTTGGGCACCCGGCCGCCGAGCCGCTGAAACTTCTTGGGATCCTTGAGGAACTCGACGATCTCCTGGAGGTCGGCCTTGACCTGCTCGAGGCCTGCGACGTCGGTAAAGGTCACCTGCTTATCGCCCGCGGCGTACCGCTTGGCCGGCGACTTGGAGAAGCCCCCGAGGAACCCGCCGCCGCCGAGCGGATCACGTGCTCGACGGAGCGTCATCCAGAAGCCGGCCATCAACAGCAGGGGCACCAGCAGGTAGAGGCCGAGCAAAAAGCCGGTGCCGTCGGAGGGAGCGACGACCTCGGTGCGAATCTCGGAGTGGTCCTGCATCAGACGGTCGAAGCCCTCCCGGAGGTAGGGCGTGAGCGTCAGCCGAAAGACCTTCGTGGCCGGCCGGCCGATTTTCTCATCGGCCGGCAACTCGGCGATGAACCGGCCGTCGACCTGGTCGCCGCTGATCACGACCTCCGCCACGTTGGCGGCCCGCACCTGGGCGACAAAATCGCTGTAGGAGATCTTGGTGGCCGAGCCGGTGGCGTTGCCGGTGATGAAGGTCGCCAGGGCCACGGCGGCCAGAATCAGGAGAACGACCATCGGCAGGCCGAGCGGCTTGCCGAGCACGGGAGGCTTGCCAGATTTGCCGGGCTGGTTCTGCGGAGACGGGGGGGCGGTGCTCATGAAGAACTGCTGGTGGGCGATGAAATCGGCGGGCGTTCGGCCCGAAAAACACGAATACAACAGTCTAACAGACGTGTGCCGAACCGCGCAGGCTTTGGGGTCAGTCGTTGCCGTTCGATGGACTCAGT
>CALGAS010000254.1 GCA_937959175.1 uncultured bacterium
ATCCAGGCCCTCGCAGCCTCGCCCGCCGGCGATCCGCCGGTCGTGGCCGTGGCCGGCCTGGGCGCCATGGGCAGCACGGGCGAGATCGTCCTCGTCGACGCCCGCGACGGCAGTTGGATCAAGACCCTCGGCGGCATGGCTGTCGACAAGGTGGACCGCGGAGGTCATCGCCAAAGCGTAACCGCCCTCTCCTTCACCTCCGACGGCGGCTTGCTCGTGTCCCAGGATCTGGACGGGCAGGTCTTCGCCTGGAAGCGGGCCGATGGCTGGCGGCCGGTCGAGCTCGTCAGGCGGGAGGAAGAGCGGCTCGGGGCCGCGGGAGCGCGGGCCCTGCTCCGCATGCCGCCGCTGCGACCGCTGGCGGCGCTCGGCGCTGATCGGGTCGCGATCCCGGTGCTCGTGTCGAAGCCGGACGCAGAGACGCCGATCTGGAAGGTGGGGATCTATGATCTCGCCCGCCCGCAAGAGCCGCCCCGCCACCTGCCGCCGGAGCACCTCGGCGTGGTCATGGCCTTAGCTGCGACGCCCGACGGCCGCCGGCTCGTCTCCGCCGACCTCACCGGTCAGGTGATCCTCCATGATCCGACCGGTGCTACGCCGGCGGTCCTGTGGGAGGTGAAGCCCGTGGCCGAGTCGCTGGCGATCCTGCCCGACGGCAAGCGGGTGGCCGTGGGGGTCGCCTCGGGAGCCGGGCAGCCGGCCCGGCTCGAAATCTGGGATCTCTCCCCGCCGCGCAAGGTCGCCAGCCGGGCCGTCCCCGCGGCCGTGAGGGCGGTCTGTGCGAGCCCGGATGGCCGCTGGCTCGCCTGGGCCGGTGGAGCGGGCCACGCCGTGACCGTCGAGCGCACGGACTCCCTCGGCAGCCCCGAAGCCGACGTGCCGGCGGGCTCGCGGCGCACGCTGGGGGGCATCGGCCAGCAGATCACCCGCGTGGCATTCTCGACGGCCGCCGCCGACGAGAAGCTGCCCGGAAACCCGGCGGGCAACGCCGAGCCCGGAATTCGCGAGCGCAACATCATGCGCCGGCGGCAGCCGCGGGTCGGGCCGGCCGGTGGCAAGCCGCCCCGGCGGATTGCCGTGGCCCGGGGCGGCCAACCCGGCGGTCAACCGCCGTTCGATACCGCGTTCGACCTGCAGGAACTGGCCCTCTCCGTTGTCGGTCAGGACGCCGACTGGGCGCCGGCCGTCGGCAGGCCCGCCGGGTGGACGCTCGAGCGAGCCGCTGAAATGCCCCCGGGCATCGAGCGTTGGCAGCTCGCACGAGAGGGGCGGCCTGGCGGCATCATCGACCTCGCAGAATCTGATTGGCAGGGACGAGCGGGTGCCGGCGGCGCCGCGATCGCCTGGCTCGCGAAGGACGCCGCCGGTCCGCCCTTCGCCGTGGCCATCGGCACGAGTTCGGCGGCCTCATCCAACGGCATCTTCGTCTACCGGCTCGAGCAGCAGCCAGGGGTGCCCTGCCGGCTGCTGCGCTGGTTTCGGGGCCACGAAAACGGCGTGCTCTCGCTGGCGGTGTCGGAGGACGGCCGCTGGCTCGCCTCCGGCGGCGCCGACGGGATCGCGATGCTCTGGTCGCTTTCGGGCATCGACCGCGACGCGCCGCTCACCGACCGCTGGGGCGTCACGCTCGAGGCGGAGAACGGCCGGGCGGTCGTGGCCGCCATCGACGAGGCGGGCCCGCTGGCCGGCAAGGACGTGCGGAAGGGCGACGCGATCACCAAGATCCTCTACCGGGCCGGGAAGACCGAGGCCAGGAACGAGCCCGTCGATCCCGCCGCGATCCAGAAGGCCCTTGCAGAACTGCCTTGGAACACGAACGTCGTGTTCACCGTGGAGCGGGCCGGCAAAAATCGTGAGTTCAACCGCAATCCCGCCTGGGAGAACCTCGCGGCACTCTATCTGGCCGCCGACCGTGAATGGTCGTTTTGGGCGCCGCGGGGCTACTACGCGGCCAGCGACAATGGCGACAGGCTCTTCGGCTGGCTGGTCAACCGGGGCATCGACCGGCTGCCGCGATTCTTCCAGGCCCAGCAGTTTCGCCGCAAGCTCGAGCGACCCGACGTGGTCTCACGACTGCTCGTCGAGGGCAGCCTCGAGGCCGCCCTCCGCGCGGCCGGCCGCGACGTGCCGGAGGCGGCGGCCGCGGTCTTGGGCGAGCAGTGTGCCAACACGCCGGGAGTGAAGATCCTCGCCGTCAAGCCGGCCGCGGTGGCCGACGCGGGCCGGGTCACCGTCCAGGCCGAGGTCGAAATACCCGCGGGGGGCGCGGTCGACCGGATCCAGGCGTTCGCCAGCGGCGTGGCGGCGGCCGCTCCCCCCCGGGTGCTCGAGGATCTACCTGCCGCCGAGGGCCGTCCGCGGCGACAGACGCTGGAGTTCGAACTGCTCCTCCCGGATCAGGATCGGCACCTCGTGACGGTGTTCGCGGCCACCCGCGAGGGGCCGACGCAGAGTGAGAGCATCGAGCACGAGGCGCCGCCAGCACCGCGAGACCGGCCGCCACGAATCTACATCCTGGCGGCCGGCGTCAATCGTTATGCGAACGCTTCCCGCTGGACCGAAATCGGGTTTCAGTTCGACGACCTGCTCTATGCGGTCAAGGATGCCGAGTCTGTGGGCCAGTCGCTCTCCAGCCGCACGCTCGAACTCTACGATCTGGGCTCGCAGCGGCTCTTGGCCGACGCCGATGTCACCCGCGACGGCTGGAACACCGCCGTCCGGAGCCTCGTGACCAGCCTCGAGGGCCAGGTCTTGCCCGACGACCTGCTCGTCCTGTTCCTGGCCGGGCACGGGCTCGTCGATGTCGATGCCGGCGGAGCCTATGCGTTTCTCTGTCACGATGCCGAAATAGCGGTTGCATCAAGCAATGACGAAAACCCGGCCCTGGTTCGTGGGCGGGCGGGCACGCCGCACGGGGCGATCACCTGGGCGGACTTTTCGGCACTGGCAAACGTCCCCTGCCGGAAACTCGCGCTCGTCGACACCTGCCACTCCGGCGCCCTCGGCCCCGCCGCCCGCAGCACGACCGTGCGGGAGTTCCAGGAAAACAACATCGTCGTGCTCGCTGCGGCCACCGACGCTCAGGGGAGCCAAGAGGCAGATTGGGCTTTCTTGGAACCGGACGACGGCGGGCCGACAAAAAACAACAAGCACGGTGCCTTCACCAAAACCCTCCTCGACGGCCTGGCGGGGAAGGCCGATGTCGGCCCGACGCGTGGTTTGGGCCGGCGAACGGGCAAGAAGCCAGTGGCTGATACCGGCCCGGACGGGATCGTCTCGCTCGATGAACTCATCGCCTACGTGAGCGTCGCCGTGCCCCCGCTGACCGCCGCCGCCGTTGCCTACGAGGCCGAAGAATTGCTCCAGCAGATCGGCGCTGCAGCGGCCAACGACAAGCGGGCGAAAATGGAGGAGGCCATCGCCACGCTGCGGGCAGCGGCGGAATCCCGTGACGTGACCCGGATGCAAGGAGGGATTGTCGCACTCAACGCGGCGATGCGGTCCATCCTCCCTCCCGATCTCTACGAGCAGAGAAAATACGACCCCGACAAAGTCATCCAAACACCGCGGCCGTCCCCGACCGGCCTGTTGGAATTCGTCCGCCCCGCCATCGCCCGCACGACGAGCACCAGCCCGTAGTCCGCAGGGATGTTTCCCTCCCGGCGGCCGGGGTATCCTAAGATCCAGCCGATCGCCAACTCGAGGCTGGCGACGGGCGGAAAACAGCGGAGTCCACGATGGCCGATGCCGACGTTTCGCGGGCCGCGGGTCTGGTGGCCGCGCTGCCGGGGTTTCGCCTGGAGCCGCTCCGGGCGACGGGCGATCGCTGCTGGTTTACGGGGCATTCCGAAAGCGGCGGCGAATCGCTCCTCGTGCGGCGGATCGACGGCATTCCGTTCGCCGTTGCCGTGCGGGATCTGGCTCTAGCGGTCGAACTGTTCGAATCTTGCCCCTCCGCCATGGCGGCGCCGCTGGCGATCGCCGTGAGCCGCGCCGGAAGGATTGTGGCCGGCTCGGCCGCGGCGACGAGCGGCCTCGAGATCGCGGTCGATCCGGCGGCCGCGCAGGCCGTCGATGCGGAGGCGGCCGTGGACGTCTGGGCGTTCTACCGCGACGAGGGCGGGGAGGTGCTGGCCGCCGCCGCCGCCGATCCGCAGGCAGCCGGCGAGCGGCTGGCCGCCGTCGCGGAGGCGATCGACCAGCTCGATGCCGCCCACGGCGCCATCGACTCGCCGGCGCTGCGGTTCGGCCCGACCGGACCACTCGTGCTCGGCTTCGGCCTGTCATCGCTTGAGGCAGCCCGTCGCGAACGGCTCGACCAGCCGGGCCCCTGGCTTTCGATCGCACCGGAGCGATGCCTACCGCCCGGGCTCGCCACCGCGGCCGGAGACCAATACGCTCTCGCCGCCCTGTGGATCACCGCTCGCACGGGACAGCCCCCGCACGGCGGCGACACGGCGGAGGCGGTCGTGCGGTCCAAGCTGTCGGATCCTCCCGGGCTTGGCGGGCTCGAGGCAGCCGAGCAGGAAGTGGTCGCCCGGGCGCTTTCGACCCGCGCGGAGGATCGGTTTGAATCGTGCGCGGCCTTTGCTGCCGCTCTGTGCGGGGCTGTCTGTGGCCGCCAGGCCGGTCCCCCGGCAGTTGGCCCGATTGCCCCCGAGCCTCAGCCGCCTCGTGACCCGCCACCCATGCTTCCGACGGCTGCCGACACCCGGCCCGGCTCCGTTGATGCAACTGTCGCGTTGCCGGCCACCGAAACAGGACCGGCCGCGGAAGTG
>CALGAS010000255.1 GCA_937959175.1 uncultured bacterium
GAGCTGTTGGCAAGGATCGCCGACGAGTTGGCCGACGAGACGGGCGTGCTGGCCTGCGAAGAGATGCGGCAAACCGCCAGCAAACCCGCGGCTGAGCTAAGCGTTCGCGAGACGAGGCTGGCGAGTTGGCGGTTTGTGCTGACCGGCATGCCCGAGGATCTGACGCGGGCCCGCGAGTCGGCGGCGGCGGTTGTCGAGGCGGTGCCCGACTGTCCGACGGCCATGATCTGCTTGGCAATGATGGAACTGGCGGCCTATCTCGGTGATCCGCGGCCTTCGGTGCGGTGTCCGATTGTGCCGCTCGAGCTGCTCGAACGGGCCCACAGCATCTCGCCGGGCGATCCCTGGGTCTCGGTCCACCGAGGCTTCGCCCTTTGGATGGCGAAGGAGCCGGTCGGGCTCGAGGCAATCTGTCACGGGCTCGACGGGCGGCCAGCGAGCGGGTCGTTCTGCGGCATGCTCGGCAGCCTGATGGCCGTCTCCGGGATCGATCTTGAGCGGGGGGAGGCCCTGCTGCTCGAGGCCCTCGCTCGGGCGCCGCAGCCGCTCTACTGGTATTGCCACCACGCGGCCCTCTGCGGCTTCCTTCGGGGGGATCTCGACGCGATGCAGCGAGCGTTGGACCGGATCGCGGTTCGGGTCGACCCCTTCTCGCTTGTCTTGCGGATGGTCCTCGCCAGTGAGCGGGGCAATCGGCGGGAGGCCTGCGGCCTGGCGACGATGATCCTCGAGGTGATGCCCGAGTTTGCCGGCTGCGGCGAGGTGATGCTTCGTCGACTCCTGCACGATGATCATGTCGACCGAATCGCCGCCGCGGTCCGACCCTTGGGCCTCGGCTGGTTCGAGGCACAGCCTGCCACGGCCTGACGGGATCGGCTACTGGCGAAGCCGGGGCCGGCACCTGGCGAAGGCGAGCCAGCCGAGGCCGGCGGCGGTGAGCCAGGCGATGCCGGGCTCGGGAACGGCCACCGGGGCTGCATCGAGGCCCGTGGTCGTGAGGGCGAGGCTGCCAGGGGAGCCCGCGCCGGGCGAGAGGGTCGAGCCACGGCCGAAGACCAGCGAGCCGAGGACCGTCCCGGAGCCGGTGATGGTTCGGCCGGAGCCGACGGTGTAGCCGCCGGCGAGGCTGCTGACATCGAGGCTCGCCCCCTCGGCCACCGTCACCGTGGTGGAGCCGGTCAGGGAGTCGGCCGTCTCGAGGGCCAGGATTCCCTCTTCGATCGACGTCTCGCCGGTGAACGTGTTGATCCCGTCGAGCAGGAGCGTGCCGCCGCCGGTCTTGGTCAGCGACGAGCTGCCGGTGATGCTCGTGAAGCCGAGGTCGGCTTGGGTCTCGGTGCCGGTGGCGACGTCCAAGACGACGCTGGCCGGCGGGAGCACCAGCCCCAGGAAGTTGATCGCAAGCGACTGGCCGGCGGCTCCCGGGAGGTCTTCGTCGGAGAGATCGAGCAGGTAGGTCTCGGTGAAGAGGCCGCTGGTCGCGGTCTGCATTGAGACGTCGAAGGACAGTGAGGCCCCGGCAGCCAGATCGAGAAAGGGGGCGAGCGTCGTCGAGAAGGGGCCGGACGGATCGCCGCCGCTGATGCCGTCGAGATCGAGGCCTGCCGTCCAGGCGGCGCCGAGATCGCCTGGCCGGTTGTGGATCGAGAACGACCGGCTGGCCTCGCCGGAGCCCTGAAGCAGGATCCCGAAATCGAGATCAAGCGTGGTGCGGGTGCTCGTCGGTGAGAACGAGGCGGTGGCATGGTCGACCACGCTCAGGCTGGCCGCCTGGCTGAAGCTGGGCGAGGCCGTCTGGGGGCTCGTCGCCGTGGCCGCCACGCTGCCGGAGCGGAGGCCCGCTTGCGAGGTGTCGACCGCGAGCTGATGCGTCTGCCCGCCGCCAAGGGCCGCGTCGGAGCCGGTGCCGGAGCCGGTGAACATCCCGCTGCCGGTGTAGGAGTAGTCGAGCCGGTCGGCGCCGGCGATCGCGGTCACCGGGGCCGAGTTGGCCACCGAGAGCGTCGCGGCGACCGGCGCGCCGGCGATCACCTTCGCCGGGAGGCTGCCGAGGCTGGCGGTCATCCGGGCCGGCAGCTGGTAGTCGGCCACGACCGGCAGGTGGTCGGCGACCTGGGAGAGGCGGGTGAGCACGGTGCCGGCCTGGCTGGAGGAGGAGCCCGGCAGGAGGCTCTGGAGCGCCGTCGAGGAGCCGGTCGTGATCGCCCGGTTGAGCGAGTGGGTGCCAGTGTTGCCAAAGGCCCAATAGGAGTCGGTGATGATATCGAGCCCGCGGCCGTCGAGGAGGGGCGCCGAGACGAGCTGGAAGTCGAAGCGGTCGTCCATTCCGCCGGTGACCTGGTCGGGATAGGCCATGCTCGTGGCGGGCGATTGGGTGTGCGTGTTCTTGAAGCTCGAGCTGTTGCTCCAGTTGCCGACGCGGTCGATCGGGTCGAAGGCCTGGCCGGTGCCTGGAGCGGTGAGCGTCTGGAAGGCGGGCTCGGAAGCGGTGTAGAGGTTGAGGTCGCCGGCGTAGATCACCGAGGCCGAGGTGCCGAGGGTGGCGGCGTTGCCCCGATTGGCCTGGGCCTCGAGATCACGGCGATCGGCGCTCGAGGAGTCGTCGACCGCCTTGAAGTGGCTGTTGTAGACGAAGAAGTCGGCCGTGGCGTCGTAGCCGACGGGCCGGAACTGGTAGCGGAGGGTCTGGCGGGGCTGGCCGGAGAAGGTCACGCGGCCGACGGCGTCTTCGTCGAGCAGGCTGACGGTGGCCGAGTTGTAGACGGCCAGCGGCCGGCCGCTGCCGTTGGTATCGCCGTTGAGCTGGGAGGTCCGGTAGGTCGTGCTGCCGGTGATCGAGTTGAGCAGATCGGCGTAGGCCTGGCCGGTCGTGCTCGTGCTGCGGCCCTCCTGGAGCAGGAGGATGTCGAGATCGCGGGCGAAGCCCGGCTTGGCCTGGTCGTTGAGGGCCTCGAGGACGGTGGCCATGCCGTTGCGGGGGCCCGACTGATCGGGATTGCTCGCCCCGACGTTGTAGGTGGCGATCCGGAGTTGGGCCCGGGTCGGGGAGGCAAAGAAGCCCAGGCCGAGCAGGCTCGCCGCCACCAGCGGGAGCCGCAGCGACGTGAGAATCCTGCGGTCAAAAGCTCGTCGCGGCATTCACTAGGGATACCGACTTACTCCGGCGGCCGCAAGGGAACGGGACACGAGCCGTGGGGCCCGGCGGGGCCTGCGGTCGCGTGACGTCGATTGGGCGGGGCGGTGCAGAGCCTGTGAAAGGCGAGCGGCCGCATCCTTAGGCCGCTCGGCGTGCCGGTCGGCTGACCGCCGCCGGCAGCGGCACGATCACTGGCACGTGCACGGGCTTGGAGAGGCCGTCGATGCAGAAGGTCGGCCGCTCGTCGAGCGAGTGAAAGTAGGCAAGGTTGGCCGTGCGGTCGTTGTTGCGAACGAAACTCGCGGTCGGTGGATGCCAGAGGTGAAGCGGGGCCGTCTTCAAAAGGATCGACCAGGTCCGCAGGCCGAGGCGTTCAAGCCTGATCTGGAGGTCGTGGTCTTCCAGGCCCCAGCCGACATACTGCTCGTCGAAGCCGTTGACCCGTTCGTAGTCGGCCCGCCAGAGGGCGATGTTGTTGCCGGTGAGGCGGGGCCGCTGCGGCGTGCGGCAGACCTCGTAGACCTTGGCCCGCAGTCCCTCGAGGCAGATGCGGCGGCGTTCGGCGGCCGGCATGGCGACGGGCAGTTCACCGTTCCGCAGCGAGTCGGCAGTGACTGCCGCGGTCGTCTGTTCGTCGAGCCGCAGGCAGTCGCCGGCCACGATTCGGCCGGGGCGGCGGGCTTCGAGGTGGAGCCGGAGGTGGTCGGGCGGGAAGACGCAGTCGCCGTCGGTGAAGAGCAGGTAGGGGGCGGTCGTCGCGGCGACGCCCTCATTGCGGCAGCGGGCCAGGCGGAAGCCGTCGTGCTCGTGGGTGGTGAAGGTGAGCGGGAAATCGACGCGGCGGGCGGTGGTGGCCAGCAGTCGGAGCGTGCCGTCGCGGGAGCCGTCGTCGGTGACGACGACCTCGAAGCGGCCGCCGACGCCGCGTTGGGCTTCGAGCGAGGCCAGGCAGCGGGCGAGGTGCTCCGGCCGCTCGTAGCTCGACACGATCACCGCGATTTCGGGTGTGGCCACAGGATCTTCTCCGCCAGGGTGGGCATGTCCAGCAGGCCTCCGTGCCTGCTGGGTGGTGATTGGGAGATCGACCAGTCGGGGGTCGGGATGTGACGGCGGCCCGCATCGTGCGGGTGTGGC
The DNA here is from genome assembly GCA_937959175.1 of uncultured bacterium. Lineage (GTDB taxonomy): Bacteria > Planctomycetota > Planctomycetia > Pirellulales > UBA1268 > QWPN01. The sequence continues at coordinate 4,271 of CALGAS010000255.1, forward strand.
AGAGCGGGCGAGTGCGGGTAGGGGCGGCGAGGTTGCGGGTTGGGCGGGGTGGCGTGCCGGGCTTCGGCCACGCCGCCACGCCGGCCGCGCCGCCGATCGTGCCGCTGCGCACGCCGCCGGCCGCACTGCCGCGCCGCCGGGAACCCGGGGACGCGCCGCTACGCCGCGCGCGACGCGCAATAGAAGCCCCCCGGCGCGAGCCGGGGGGACTGCGGGCAACCGGCCGTAGGCCACTTGGTTTGCCAACCAACCCCGGGGTGCAAAACCCGCCCGAAACGCGAAACCCCGCCAAAAAACCCCTGGTGGCGCGCAACCCCTCCCGCCGACCCCCCGCGGCCCCGAACACGCTCTCGCCAATCAACCCCTCAGCACCTCCCCGAAATGTTTGTGGTGGTTTGGTTGTGCTCGCGGATTGGGCGTGTTGGTGGTGAACGTGGCGGCGGGAATCGGGGCCGGGATGGCCCAACGGCCCGCCGTCCCCCCGGCTCGCGCCGGGGGGCTTT
>CALGAS010000256.1 GCA_937959175.1 uncultured bacterium
GTTTCCGGCGGACTTCATCTCCGAGGCGATCGATCAGACCCGCGGCTGGTTCTACAGCCAGTTGGCGATCAGCACGCTCCTCTTCGGGGCAGGCTACGAGGATGATCTGCCGGCCGGTGCCGCCGCCCCGCCGGGCGAATATCCGCATCCCTTCAAGACCTGCATCGTCCTGGGCCACATGCTCGGCGAGGACGGCCAGAAGATGAGCAAGAGCCGGCGAAACTATCGCGAGCCGGCCGAGATCTTCGATGCCTACGGGGCCGACGCCCTGCGGTGGTTCTTCCTGGCCGGCCAGCCGCCCTGGACCGGAATCCGCTACAACGAGCGGGCGATCCGCGAGAGCATCCCTGAGTTTCTCCTCCGGCTCTGGAACGTCTACTCGTTCTTCGTGATCTACGCCCAGATCGACGGCTTCGATCCGGCGGCGGTGCTCTGCGAGCCGGGCCAGCTCAACCATGCCGACCTGGCCCGGGCCCGCGGCTGGCGGTCGGCGGCCGAGCGGGGCGAACTCGACCGCTGGATGCTCTCGGAACTCCACGCCACGGCGGCGGTGATGGTCGAGCGGCTTGACGCCTACGACCACTTCGCTGCGGCCGGCGAGCTTTCCCGGCTCGTCGACGCGGTCAGCAACTGGTTTGTCCGCCGCAGTCGGGATCGCTTCTGGTCGGCGGGCAGGGCCGACGGCGGGCCGGACGCCAACCCCGATAAGCTCGACGCCTACTGGACGCTCTATGAGACGCTCCTGACGATCGCCCGGCTGGCGGCGCCCTTCGTGCCGTTTGTCAGCGAGGCGATCTGGCAGAACCTCGCCGTGGCCGGCGCTGGCGACGCCGTGCCCGAGAGCGTGCATCTGACCGACTATCCCGAGGGCGACGAGACGCTCGTCGATCGCGACCTCGTCCGGCGAATGGGCGTCGTCCGCGACGTCGCCTCGTTGGGACGGGCGGCCCGAGCCGCTGAGAAGCTCAAGGTACGGCAGCCGCTCTCCAAGGTCGAGGTGATCCTCGCCGATCCGGCGACGGGCGACGAGGCCTGGCTGGCGGCCCATGCCGAGCTCGTCTGCGACGAACTCAACGTCAAGCAGTTCGAGATCTGTCGCGAGCCCGATCGCTACATCGAGCGGAGCGTGCTGCCCGACCTCAAGAAACTCGGGCCCCGATTGGGCAAGGACCTGCCCCGGCTTCGCAAGGCCCTCGGCGCGGCGGACGGGGCGGCGATCCTGGCGGCGATCCACGACTCGGGCCAGGCGACGGTGCCCCTCGACGGGGGCGGGGAGGCAATGCTCGAGGAAGGGGATGTGATCGTACGGACGACGGCCAAGCCGGGCTGGGCGGCCGCCGAGGGGCCGCGGGCGGTCGTGGTCGTCGCGAAAGACCTGACGCCGGAACTCGTCGCCGAGGGGCTCGTCCGCGAGGTGGTGCACGCTGTCCAGACCCGTCGCAAAGCGCTCGACCTCGAGTTCACCGAGCGGATCGAACTGGCCTTCGCCTCGACCTCGGGTGAGTTGCGGGAGGCCATCGAGGCCCATCTCGACTACGTGGCGGCCGAGACGCTGGCGACGACCGCGAGCGTCTCGGCCGACGAGCCGGCAGGCGGCGAGCAGATCGAGATCGACGGGCATCCGCTGGTGATCGACGTGAGGCGGACGTGACAGATATCTGTCGCAGACCGTGGTGACATGCAGCACCGTCGCACGTCGTGTCATGACCAGAGGCCGAGGCTGGCGGTTGTTCGGATGAGAGGGCTCTGCTGATGAGCGAAAACCGTCACCTCCGCCTCGCGGTCCTCCTATCCGGCTCGGGCCGCACGCTCGAAAACCTCCTCGAGTGGATCGCCGCCGGCCGGCTGCCGGCCGAGGTGGTCGTCGTGGTGGCCAGTCGCGGCGATGTCCGCGGCGTGCGGATCGCCGAGCGGGCGGGGCTCCCAGTCAGGGTCATGCCGGCGGAGGGGCAGGGGGTGGAGCCCTGGAGCGAGCGGCTCTTCGGGGCCTGCCGGGAGGCCGGGGCCGAGCTCGTCGTGATGGCGGGATTTCTGCATCTCGTGAAAGTTCCCCACGAGTTCGCCGGCCGGGTGATCAACATCCATCCGTCGCTCCTGCCAGCCTTCGGCGGCAAGGGATTCCACGGGATGCACGTCCATCGGGCCGTTCTCGAGCGGGGCTGCACCGTCTCGGGCTGCACGGTCCATCTCGTCGACGACAAATACGACCATGGCCGGGGTGCTCTTGCAGGCGACCGTGCCGGTCCTCGCTGACGTCAGCCCGGAGTCGCTGGCGGCCCGCGTCTTCGCCGCCGAATGCGAGACGCTCCCACGGGCGATCGCGCGGATTGCCAAGGGCCTGCTGCCGTAAGCCGCCTCCCGTGATTTCGCAGCGTGTGCAGAAAGCTGACGGTGGTGATATCCGAAACAACAAGGG
>CALGAS010000257.1 GCA_937959175.1 uncultured bacterium
TTGGTGGTGAGCGGTTGCTCGGGCTTCCGGGGGCCGGGAAGGCCCAACGGCCCGCAGTCCCCCCGGCTCGCGCCGGGGGGCTTCTATGGAAAAGGGGACTGGCTCCGAGCGAAGCGAGGTGCCTGTACCCTTTTCCAAACCGAGGACGCGCCAAAATACAGGTTCGCGAGGGTTGTCTCGGGAACGCGGATTGGGCGTGGTGGAGCTGGACGGTTTGCGGACGGGGGCACGCCTCAGTGGCGAACCCACTCCCGGTCGATGTACCGCCAGGGCCTGCCCGCCGGGGGAGCGTCACGAACGATCTCGGGAAGGCGGGCATCGCTCCAGCCGTCAAAGCAGATCCGGCGGGAAAACCGCAGGATCGACCAGGGAAAGCCGACCGCTGAGAAGAACGGCGGTCCCGCCGAAGGCCAGGGGCCGCCGTGCTGCATCGGCGGCGTGACGGCCAGGCCGGTCGGCATCCGATTCTCGACGATCCGCCCGGCCCTGGCGATCAAAAGCGGCGCGACTGCGGCGAAGGCCTCGTCGTCGCGGCCGTCGTCACTGCAGTAGAGGCTTGCTCCGAGCGAGCCGTGGGCACAGGCCACCGCCGCGACGAGTTCCGCGAGCGACTCGCATCGCACCAGCAAGGTCGCGTTGCCGAAGGCTTCAACCACGAACGTCTCCGGGCGGCTGACCAGTTCGCCGCCGGAAATCTCCAGCAGCGTCGGCAGGTGGCTGGCTGGGCCAGCAGGGCCAACCTCGCCGGCAAGCAGCCTCGCCCCGGCGGCCACCAGGCCCTCGATCCCGCCGCAGAGCCGCCGGCAGCCGCCCTCGCCGAGGAGCACCTGCGGCCCGAGGGCCGCGAATGCCGCGGTGACCTGCGCCACAAAAGCCTCGCCGGCGGGATCATCCACGAAGAACACGAGCCCCGGCTTGGTGCAGAACTGACCCGCCGAGCCGGTGACGCTGGCGGTCAGTTCGCCAGCGATCGCCTCCCCGCGGTCGGCCAGGGCCGCGGGCAAGAGCACGACCGGGTTGATGCTTCCCATCTCGACCCAGATCACCTTGCCGGCAGCACTGGCCGCAGCGAAGAGTTTTTTCCCAGCCGCTTCGCTGCCGGTGAAGCCGGTGGCGCCGACCCGTCGATCTGCCACGAGCCGCTCACCATCGGCATTCTCGATCCCGTGGAGCAGCTGCACGGTCGCCGCCGGCAGGCCCGTCTCCCGAGTGGCCTCGAGGGCCTCCTCGGCAGCGAGTTTGGACACAGACGGATGGCCCGGATGGGCCTTGGCGATCACTGGATTGCCCCCAGCGATCGCCGCGGCGAAATCTCCTCCGGTGACACAGCCGTAGGCCAGCGGAAAGTTGGCCGGCGGAAAGATCACGACCGGGCCGACTCCAAAGCAGGCCGCCCGGATGTTTTTCCCGGTGTCGAGCATCGCCATCCGCCAGGATTGCTCCCGGGCACTGGCAGCCGCCTGCCGCAGCTGATCGAGGGTCCGCGGCAGTTCCACATCAGCCAGTCGGGGATGCTCTGCCAGGCCTGTCTCGGCATGGCCCGCCGCAACCAGTTCCGCGGCCCGATCCTCAAGCCGCCGGGCAAACCGCTCGAGAAAAGCGGCCAGCCGCTCCGGTGGGAGCCGGGAAAGCTCGGCCGCGGCGGCCGCGGCGGCGTCGAGGGCCGCATCGACATCGGCCCAGCCGCTCATCGGCCAGAGGGCCGGCCGGGACCGGCCGGCCGCTGGGTCGAAGGCCTGGAAGCTGCCGGAGGCTGTCGCCGCCCGCCACTCGCCGTCGATCAGGACAGGTTCACACGCGGGCATGACAGCCTCAGGCGAGCTCCTCCTTGCCGAGCTTGACCGGATCGCGGAAGGCGACGGCAAAACCGATCATCACCACCGCAGCGGTGACGGCAAAGGCGATCCAGAAGAACTTCCAGGGGAAGACGTCCGGGTTGACGGTCAAGGCCTTGGCCACCTCGGGAAAGGCGACGTTGCCGACATACATCCCGGCCCCGTAGGTGAGCAGGGCGATCAGTCCTTGGGCACTGGCCCGCAGGCTCTTGGGGGCGACATGATCGGTGTAGAGCTGGCCGGTCACGAAAAAGAAGTCGTAGCAGATGCCGTGCAGCACCACCGCCAGGATCAGCATCCAGGCGGTCTCTCCGCCATAGGCGAAAAGCACGTAGCGGGCCACCCAGGCGAGCATCCCCACCAGCAGCATCGTCTTGACGCCGTAACGGGCCAGCAGCACAGGCATCAGCAGCATGAAGAAAATCTCGCTCATCTGACCGAAGGTCATCACCGTCTCGCTGCCAAGGCCGAGCATGGCCTGGATGCCCATGTCGCCGATGTACTTGTTGGCCATCGCGTAGTAGACCGCCAGCGGGATGCAGACCAGAAAGCTGGCGATCGCAAACACGGCGAAGGCGGGCGACTTCATCAGGCCGACCGCATCGAGGCCGAGAAGTTTGGCGATGCTAATCGGCTCACCCTTGGCTTTGGGCGGGCTGCTGGGAAGTGTGAACGAGTAGATACCCAGAATCGCCGAGGTCACCGCCGCCAGCAGGAAGGGGAGATTGGTCTTGCCGGCGTCGTTGCCTTCCGTCGTGCCCAACACCAGTGTCGCGATGCCCTCTGGCAGCCCCCCCGCCATGATTCGCGGCAGCAGGGAACCGACCGTGATGCCGGCGACGATCCAGCCGATCGTGCCCCAGACCCGCACCAGCGGAAACTGCTTCTGCGGTTCCGCCAGGTGATCGAAGCTCACCGAGTTGACCAGGGCCAGGGTCGGCATGTAGCAGAGCCCCGCAGCCAGGAGCAGCCAATAAAAGGAGACCGGATCGGTCGCTTGGGAAACCGCGTAGAGCAGGCCGGCTCCCACCAGGTGGAGCACGCCGAGCACCACCTGCCCGGGCAGAAAGCGGTCGGCCACCAAGCCCACGAATAACGGGGCCACGATCGCTGCGATCGAGCCGGTGGAATAAGCCTGGCCGATAATCGTACCGACCTCGTCGGCTGACCGGTCCGAAAACAGTTCCGCCAGATACTTGCCCATCGGCACCGCCCAGGCTCCCCACAGGAAAAACTCGAGGAACATCATGATCCCGAGCCTCGTCATGGGGGCGGGAGCATGGGTTGACTCGACGGTGGCTGACGCGTTCATGCGGATCCTCGTGGGAGACGGGCTGGCAGGAAACGATTTCCATCGGAAGCGTCCCCGCGTGGCCGCCATGATACGCGTCGGGACCAGTCTCCGACAGCACCGCCCCGGCCGATGCGGCGGCCGGGTTGCGGGAGGCCCGCAAACCGGCAGAATGACGACTCGTTCAGTCTGCTCGTTGCCTCGGAGCCCGCATGCGGCACGCTCGAATCGATTCAGCGCTCTTCGCCGCGAACCGCCGCCGGCTCGTGTCGATGCTGCCGGAAAAGGCACTGGCAATCGTTCACGCGGCCGACATCCTCCCCACCAGCGGGGATGGCACGCTCCGGCTGCAGCCGGCCAGCGACCTGTTCTGGCTCTCGGGCATCGAGCAGGAAGAGAGCGTGCTGGTGCTCTGTCCCCAGGCGACCGATCCGGCGGCCCGGGAGATGCTCTTTGTCCGAAAGTCCAATGACCACCTGGCGGTCTGGGAAGGGGCCAAGCTCACCACGGAGCGGGCCACCGAGGTCTCGGGGATTACCCAGGTCCGCTGGCTGTCCGACCTGCCAGGGGCTCTCCACGGGCTGATGTGCGAGAGCGACTCCGTCTGGCTCAATGCCAACGAACACGAACGGGCCGCCTACGAAGTCGAGGATCGCGACCTGCGAATGGCCCGCTCGCTGATCGCCCGGTATCCGCTTCATCGCTATGAGCGGCTGGCCCCGCTCCTCCGCCGGCTGAGGGCGGTCAAGAGCCCCGCCGAGGTGGCCCTCATCCGTCGCGCGGTCGACATCACCGATGCCGGCCTTCGCCGGATGCTCGCCGCGGTCAAGCCGGGGTTGATGGAATATGAACTGGAGGCCGAGTTGGTCTGTGAGTTCACTCGCCGGCGGGCCCGGCTCGCCTACGAGCCGATCGTCGGCTCGGGGGCAAATGCCTGCGTGCTCCACTACCTCGACAACGATGCCGAATGCCGCGCGGGCGATCTGCTGCTAGTCGACGTGGGGGCTTCCTATGCCAACTACGCGGCTGATCTGACCCGCACCTACCCCGTCAGCGGCCGGTTCACACCGCGGCAGCGGGCCGTTTACGAGGCCGTGCTGCGGGTGCTGAAGGCCTCGATCGGACGGGCCGTGCCAGGCACCTCGCTGCGGGACTGGAAACGGGCCGCCCAGATTCAGATGACCGAGGAACTCGTCGGCCTCGACCTGCTGACCGCTGCGGAGGCGGCGGCTGACAGTCCCGAGAGCCCGGCCTGCAAGAAATACTTCATGCACGGCCTGGGCCACTCGCTCGGTCTGGGGGTGCATGACATCGCCCCGTTTGACGGCCCGCTCCAGCCGGGCTGGGTGGTCACGGTCGAGCCGGGCATCTACATCCCGGAGGAGAATCTGGCCGTGCGATTGGAAAACGACATTCTCGTCACCGAGAAGGGGCCGGTCGATCTCACCGAGCACGTACCGATCGAGCCCGACGAAATCGAGAGCCTACTCGTCGGGAGCACCTGATTTCCGGTATCCTCGACGGCTTCTCGAATCCCTGGAGTTTCTTTCCATGCGGCCTGTCGCATCAATCGTCTTGTTGTCCCTCGCCCTTGTTACCCCGGAGTTCACCGTGGCCGCAGACATCCCCCACCCCACGCTTCCCGAGTCCGCCGGCCCGATCGACGCCGACGCCCCGCTGGCCTTCACGACCACGCCCTCCGGGCTCAAGTACCGCATCCTGCGGAAGGGGCCGGGTGGCAAGCCGACCGCCGCCGACACCGTCGAGGTCAACTACCATGGCTGGCTCGACGACGGAAAGGTCTTCGACAGCTCCTACGCCCGCGGCGAGTCGATCTCGTTTCCGTTGAACGGCGTCATCCCGGGCTGGACCGAGGGCATGCAGCTCGTCGGCGAGGAAGGCATGATCGAGTTGGAGATCCCCAGCAACCTCGGCTATGGGCCCCGAGGCACTCCGGGCGGCCCGATCCCGCCCAACGCCACGCTCCACTTCATCGTCGAACTGATCGACGTCAAGTAGCCACACGCCCTGGACGCAGCTCACCCCGTGGCATCCGACGATTTCCCGCAGCCTACCCGACCCGCCGGAGTCGGCCGGCGGCCGTCGCGATCACGGCCTCCTCGTCGGTCGGGATCACCCAGACGGCGATTCGGCTTGGAAGGGTGCTGATCCGGCGGTGATCTTCGGCATTGGCTGCAGCATCGAGTTTGAGCCCTAGCCAGCCAAACTGGCCACAGATCCGCTCCCGAATCACCGGGGCGTGCTCGCCGATGCCGGCGGTGAAGACGAGCGTATCGATTCCGCCGAGCACCGCCACAAGCGAGCCGATCTCCTCGACCGCCCGCCGGCAGAAGACCGCGACGGCCTCGGCAGCCCGCGGGTCGTCCGAATCGAGCAGGGTCCGCATATCGCCGCTGATGCCCGAGACACCGACCAGGCCCGACTCCCGGGAAAGGATCTGCTCGACCTCGGCGGCCGACAGGCCCTCGGCGAGGATCAAGTGAAGCACGGCACCGGGGTCGATCCGGCCGCTACGGGTGGCCATCACGAGGCCGTCGAGCGGCGTGAAGCCCATCGTGGTGACGACGCTGCGACCGGCGCGGATTCCGCAGAGGCTCGCGCCCGCGCCCAGGTGGGCGACGATGGCCCGGGCCGGCATCGCCCCGGTGACCTCCGGCAGTTGGCCGACGACCGACTCATACGAGATCCCGTGAAAGCCGTAGCGTCGAATCCCCCGCTCGTGCCAGCGGCGGGGAATGGCAAGCCGCATCGCCAGCGGCGGACAGGTGCGGTGAAAGGCTGTGTCGAAGCAGGCCACCTGCACCGCTTCCGGCAGCATGGTCATCGCCAGTCGGATACCGGAAACGTTGTAAGGCTGATGGAGCGGCGCGAGCGGCTCAAGCGCCGCGAGGGTGGCGAGCACCGCCTCGTCGACGACCACCGGCCCGGCAAAGTCGAGGCCGCCGTGGACGACCCGGTGGCCGACCGCGGTGATCGGGCCGTCGGCAAGGGCGACCGACCGCGACAGCACGGCGTCGAGGAATGCCGCCCGGACGGGGAGGCCTGCCGGAACGTCGATCAGTTCCTCCACCGTCTCTCCCGCCGCAGTCGCGGACGTGAGCCGACAGGCTTCATCCCGGAGGTCACCGTGCAGGCGGGCCAGGAGGATCGGCGTGTCATCACCCGCTCGATACAGGCCGCATTTGATGCTGCTCGACCCCGTATTGACGACGAGGATCCGATCGTCAGCGGCCGGCTTGGTCATGACTCGATCACCCGCGGTGCGGAGGCCATGATCACCGCCACACCGCAGGAGAGCAGCCGGGAGGCGGGCGGGTCGGAGCGGCTCGAGAGGATGATCGGCACCCGGGCTCCCAGCACGATCCCCCCGGCGCTGGCCCCGGAGAAATACTCGAGCTGCTTCGCGAGGATGTTGCCACTTTCCAGGTCGGGAGTCACGAGGATGTCGGCCCGACCGGCCACCGGCGACTCGATTCCCTTGGTGCGGGCCGCTTCGGCCGACACCGCGTTGTCGAAGGCGAGCGGGCCGTCGAGCAGCCCGCCGGTGATCTGGCCGCGGTCGGCCATCTTGCAGAGTGCCGCGGCATCGAGCGTGCTGCGGAGCTTGGAGGTGACCGTCTCGACCGCCGAGAGGATCGCCACCTTCGGCCTCTCGATCCCGAGGGCAACCGCCAGGTCGATGGCGTTCTGCACGATGTCGGCTTTGTCCTCGAGCGTGGGATCGATGTTGACCGCCGCGTCGGTGACCAGCAGCAGCCGGTCGCGGCCGGGAACCTGCATCACGAAGACATGGCTGATCCGCCGGGCGGTCCGCAGGCCGGTCTCTCTGTGGACGACCTCAGCGAGGAGTTCGTCGGTGTGGAGGCTCCCCTTCATGATCGCGGCGGCCTCGGCCCGGCGGACCAGCTCCACGGACCGGGCTGCGGCGGCATGACTGTGGGGGGCATCGACGATCGGCAGGCCGGCCAGGGCGAGGCCCGCCGCCTCCGCCGCGTCGCGAATCTTCGCGGCCGGACCGACCAGGATCGGCTCGATCAGACCGCGATCGCGGGCCGCCAGGGCGGCCGCCAGCGACACTCCGTCGCAGGGATGGGCCACCGCTGTGACGAGGCGAGGCAAGGCGGCGGCAAGGGCGAGAATGTCGATCCGGCGAGCCGTGGTCACAGCGGGCCTCTGGAGGGTCGGGGTTCCACATGGCCTGACGACCGATCGGCTCAGACGTCGAGGTTCTTGACATCAAGGGCATGCTTTTCGATGAACTCCCGCCGCGGCTCGACCTTCTCGCCCATCAAGACCCGGAACAGGTCGTCGGCCGCCGCCGCATCCCGCATCGAAACCCGTGAGAGGGTGCGATTGGTGGGGTCGAGCGTCGTCTCGCGGAGCTCTTCGGCGTTCATCTCGCCGAGCCCCTTGAAGCGGGTGATCGAAAGTCCCTTCTCGCCGGCCCTCCGCACCGCCGCCAAGAGGCCGCGGAGATCCTCGAGGCCGATCTCGCTGTCACCCCTCCGGAGCGTGTAGCGGGCCTCCTCGCTGCCCGTCCGATCCTGAGGCATGAGCGATTCGATCCCGAAGCCCATCTGCTCGAGGTCACCGAGGCCGGAGTTGATGCTCCGCACCTCATGGAGTTCGACCACCACCAGCTGCGGGCCCGCCGCCCCGTTGCCGGCCGGCTCACCGCCGTGGGCGTTTTCATCGGCCCGGCCTACCGGCAGCTCACCGCCGGCCGACTGCTCCTTGCTCTTCATGAAGTCTTCGACGTTAGCGCGGCTGGCAAACCAGTGCTCCTCGGTACCGAAGTAGACGTGATACATCGGCAGCTTCCCAGACGCCGCATCCCGCCGGGCGGCATGATCCCGCAGGCTCACACCCCGCTTCTCGAGGGCGACCAGGGCATCCTCGAGGCCGGCGAGCGTCCGGCAGAGCTTGTGCATCTCCTCGCCGGCGATCTCCCGGCCGTCCCCCGGCAGAAAGACACCCTCGCCGAGGCCCTGCTCGAGGAGCTGGGCCTTCATCTCCTCCTCGGTCTGCACGTAGTAGACCTTCTTCTTCGCGCGGACCCGAAAAAGCGGCGGCTGGGCGACGTAGACATGCCCCTTGGCCACCAGGTCGGTCATCTGCCGGTAGAAGAAGGTGAGCAGGAGCGTGCGAATGTGGGAGCCGTCGACATCAGCGTCGGTCATGATCACGACCTTGTCGTACCGCCGCTTGCTGAGGTCCATGCCCCGATCCTTGTCCCGCTCGTCGTCGGAGGCCCTGCCGATCCCGGCCCCGATCGCCGCGATCACGCTGCGGACCTCTTCATTGGCCAAGACCTTGGTCTCACGGCTCTTGTAGGCGTTGATGATCTTGCCCCGCAGCGGGAGGATCGCCTGGTATTCACGCAGCCGGCCCCCCTCGGCGCTCCCGCCGGCACTGTCGCCCTCGACCAGGTAGAGCTCACACTTCTCGACCTCGCGGCTGGTGCAGTCGCGGAGCTTGCCCGGCAGGCCGCCGCCGGAGAGGGCGCCCTTCCGTTCGCGGATCAACTGGCGGGCCTTCTTGGCTGCCTCGCGGGCCTCGGCTGCCGTCACCCCCTTGCCGACAATTTCCTTGGCGCTCTTGGGATTCTCCTCGAGATACTTCGAAAGAAATTCGCCCACCGCCGAGTTGACGATGCCCTCGACCTCGCCGTTGCCGAGCTTGGTCTTGGTCTGCCCTTCGAACTGCGGCTCGGGCACGCGAACGCTGATCACGGCGGTGAGCCCCTCGCGGAGGTCCTCGCCGGTCGGCACGAGATCCTTGTACATGCCCCCCTTCTTGCCGTAGGCGTTGATCGCCCGGGTGAGGGCTGAGCGGAAGCCCGAGACGTGCGTGCCTCCCTCGGTCGTCGAGATGTTGTTGACGTAACTGCGGAGGTTCTCGGTGAACTCCTTGGTGTACTGCAGGGCGATGTCCCAGGTGACGCCCTCGGCCTCCCCCTGGATCGTGATCACGTCGTCATGAACCTTCTCGGTCGACTTGTTGAGGTGGGCGACAAACTCCTCGACGCCCCGCTCGTAGCAGAACTCCTCGTGCCGGTCAGTGCCGGCCTCAGTGAAGGAGATGTGAACCCCGGGATTCAGAAAGGCCAGTTCCTGGAGCCGCTTGGCGAGGGTGTCCCAGGAGAACTTCGTCTGCGGGAAGATCTGCGGGTCGGGCTTGAAGGTCGTCTTGGTGCCGGTCCGGGTGGTGGTGCCCATCTTGCGGACCGGGCCGGTCGGCTCGCCCCGCTGATACTCCTGCTGCCAGTCATGGCCGTCGCGGCAGACCTCGACCTCGCACCACTCCGAGAGGAAGTTGACCACCGTCACGCCGACCCCATGGAGGCCGCCAGAGGTCATGTAGGCCCCCTTCTCGAACTTCCCGCCGAACTTGAGGACCGTCATCACGCCCTCGAGGGTCGAGATCTCACGGTCCATCTCCTCCGAGAGGCCCGGATGGGCGTCGACGGGGATTCCCCGGCCGTCGTCCTCGACGGTCACGCTGCCGTCGACGTTGACCGTCACGTTCACCTTCTTCGCGTAGCCGGCCATGCACTCGTCGATCGAGTTGTCGACGACCTCATAGACGAGGTGATGAAGGCCGCGGGCGGTGTTGTCGCCGATGTACATGCCAAACCGCTCGCGGACATGGTCGCGGTCGGAGAGGTGCTTAAGGTCGGCCGACGTGTAGTCGGGCTGCTGAGATGCATCGGTCATCGGAAGGTTCTCCACACGGTTTTTGGTCGGACGGCGGCCCGCCGGATGGCGGCGGATCCCGCCACGATTGCGGACGTCAGGGATCGATGGGCCCGTCGGCCAGCCGGCAACGGATATCGGTGATCCCGGCGGTCGGCAGGGCCTCGCGGAGCTTGGCAAGCAGGACCTGCTTCTGGAAGGAGAACTCCTGGATCACCGCCGAGTGACTGACGAACACCTCGAGGACACCCCGGCGAACGCGGCCGGCCCGGGCATGGGCGGCGAGCGTTCCCGGCACCACTTGCCGCCAGGCGGCAGCCAAGGCCTCGGCTCCCTGCTCCTGGTCGTATCCGCTCCGGGCCATCAGCCGCGACACGATCCGCCCGATCGACTGCGGGCCGGTCGGCGACGGCCGGGAAGGCCTCCCGTCGACTGGTCTGCGGGGTCGCTCTCGGCTGCCCATCCCGGTTCTGCTCCGGCCTGCTCATCAGTCAGCCGCCAACGGCATGATGACGTAACCGTAGCCGTCTTCGGTGCGACAGACACAGGCGCTCTGCGAATCGGTGATCTCCACCGAGATGCCCGTGCCTCCGTCGAGCACCCGGAGAAACTCACTGACGAACCGGGGGTCGAGCTTGATTCGGATCGCCTCGCCGGCGTAGTCGATCGGCAGTTCCACGCGACTCTCACCGCTCTCGGCCGAGCGGCCAGCCAGCACCAGCTGCCCCGGCTCGAACGAGAAATCGACGCCCTTGGACTGGTCGCTGGTCACGATCGCCGCCTGGCGGACAGCCCCCAGCATCGGCCCGGCCACCAGCTGCACCCGGGCCGCCTCAGGACGCTCCGGAAAGACATCTCGCCAGCGAGGAAAGCGACCCTCGACCAGCCGCGCTGAGATCGTCGTCTGACCGACCAGAACAAGGATCTCGCTGCCGCGGACGGCCAGGAGGACAGGCTCCTCGGCCGCCCCCAGGCTTCGCTCCACCAACTGCATCGCCCGCGAGGGCACGATCGGCTGCGCGTCTCCGGGATCGCCTCCCCGGGTCTGGCAGGGGCCTTCCATCTTCGCTAGCCGCCGGCCATCGGTGCCCACGGCGATCACCGCCGTCGGGCCGAGTTCCAGCAGCACACCGCCCAACGCGTAGCGGCTCGACTCGTTGTCGGTGGCAAACACCGTCCGCCGGACCAGCTCGCGGACAAGCGGCGTGGAAAGCTCGAAACAGGGGCCCTCCGGGAACGCAGCGACCGAAGGAAACTCGAGCGGATCCTCGACCGGAAGGCGAAACTGACTGCGGGCCGCCTTCACAACCGCCGCGGTGCCGTCACTTTCGATCTCGAAGACCGTCCCAGCCGGGCTCTCTCTGAGGATCGCCACCAGCCGGCTGCTGGGCAGCAAGACCGACCCGGCGGCCAGGGTCTCGACGCCTTCGACGGCGGCTCGAATCCCGATCTCGAGATCGGTCGCCGAGACAATCGCCCCTCCGTCGCCTGCCTCGAACTTGATGTTGGTCAGAACCGGCTTGGGTGAGCGGGCCGGAACGACGGCCGCGGCAGCCTGCACCGCGGCGAGCAACGGCTCCTTGGGCGAACGAATTTTCATGCGGGCGACAACATCCTGGACGGGTTTTCCGCCCACACTCGAGCCCTGGCGGACGGCCCCTTAATGTACCCGAAAATCACCCCGTTCGAAACGGCCCCATGACTCCCTGGAACCGCTGTTTTGGGGCGTTTTCCACTCGGGGTTACCCGGGGCGGTGTTCCGGTGGGCTCGAGCGATTTGGCATGGCCCTATCTCCGGTCGATCGTCTTCTCTGTTCTTTGAAAATTTGAAACCAGGAGAAAATAGGAAGAAGAAACGTATCCCCATTCTTATAAGGAGGCAGCCAGCGACTGTCGCCAAACATCACCGATCCGAGAACTGACTGCGATGGTCGATAATCCTAAGATTCACGGTGCAAACGGACTCGAACCCGACGAACACCGGTCGTGCAAAACAAGTCTTTTACGTGTCGAAAAATCGTTGGCAGCAGGCCTGTAGGTCGCCAGTTTGGTGAGCGAATCATGCCGGCAGATCGTTCCTGGCCGGCCGGTTCAGGGTTGAACGATTGGGAGATCGGCGTGGGCTGCGGGGTCGGTTCAGGATCGCTCATCGTCCTGCCACGCACCCGACATGCTGCCAACCATGCGTTGGCCTCCGTGGCCTCCCCGTGCTCGATTCCCTCGGACGGGCGGACCACGACGTCGTCTCGGGGCAGCCAGTTGAGCGACGATCGCATCGGCATCGGCTGCCAGGCTGTCGTCCACCGCGAGCCGGGCGGTGGTGATGCGGGCGGCGTGCATGGCGGTCGTGTGGTCGCGGCCGCCGATGCTCCTCCCGATCGCGGCGTAGCTGAGATTGGTGAGGCGGCGGGCCAAAAGCATCGCGAGACCGCGGGCCCGGGCGATCGTCCGGCTGCGTCCGCTGCCGGTCAGTGTGGCGGTGGCGATTCCAAACTGCCGGGCTGTCACCGAGACGATTCGGGCGATGCTCGGCCGCGCGACAACCGGCTCGGCCGGCTCGGCCACATCCGCCGTGATCGTCACGACCAGGCCGGCTGCCAGCCGGGCCGCCAGGTCATCCTCCAGCGGTCCGGCATCGGGGTGGCTGCTCAGTCCGAGGCACCAGTCGGCGGCGGCGGCGGCATCGAAGAGTTGCCGAAAGGCCGCCTGGCGGGCGGGCCCGCCGATGGCTTCGAGGCGTTGCACGATCACCAGCTGCCGGCGGCAGAAGCGGCTGCGAAGCCGATCCCAGCGGTCTGCGTTGGTCGCGACATCCATCTCCTGGCCAAGGCTTTTCCCGTCAGTGGCAAGGCAGGGAAGGCCCTCGGCTTGGGCCCGGTCGGCCAGGTCATCGAGCAGCGAACTGGCCGCCGTCGGGGTGACCACGCAGAGCGGACCCTGCCGAAAGCCCGTTGCGGCTTCCGAGCGGTCGAGCAGCTGGTGGATCGCATAGCGAACGAGGGCGACGCGGGATCCCGTTGATCCTCGGTTTGGTCCCTGATTTGTTCGCTGATTTGTTCGCTGGTTTGATCCCGGGTTTGATCCCTGGCGATCGGATGATCGAGGATCATCCGGGCGGTCACGGCAGCTGCGAAGTTCCGACACCCGACATCTCCCGATCGATCGCGGAGGCATCCTGCCGCGACGGCTGCGGGCATCCCTGCCGAGCTGTTTGGTCGTTCCACCCCACCTCGTGGAACGCATGACGATACAGCCCTCGGCTCAAGTTCGAAAGGGCCTCGAGCGGGCCAGCCGGGAAAACACCCTGCCCAGCCGGGCGATCGCCTCGTCGACCAGGTCTGCAGTCGTCGTGGCCGCCAGGCTCAGCCGCACGCCCCCGCGGCGAAACCGATCCGGGAGGCCCAGGGCCGCCAGCACGGCCGGCGGCTCGCTCGAACCGCTCGCGCAGGCGGTGCCGGTGGCCAGGCAGATGCCCGCCAGGTCGGCGGCCATCGCGACTGCCTGCCGATCGGTGTCGGCCAGGGCGAGCATCACGACATGAGCCGCCCGGTCGGATTCCTTTCCCACGACGATCGCCTCGATACCCGCGGCGGCCGCCGCCGCAAGCAGCCCGACTTCGAGCCGTTGGCGAAGCGACGCGAGACGGCCCCGGGCAGCCTCGCGATCGGCCGATGCCAGCCGCAACGCGCGGGCGAACCCGACCGCTAGCGACACCGCCTCGGTGCCGCCCCGCAGCCCCAGTTCCTGCGGGCCGGGGGCCAGCGGCACCACTGCGATGCCCTGACGAATCACGACCGCCCCGATCCCTCGTGGCCCGCCAAACTTGCACGGGGCCAGGGCTCCGCTGGTGAAGGCCGAGTCGTGAAACCCGATCGGCTCCCAGCCTGCCTGCTGGGTCAGATCGGCATGGATCAGAAGGCCGTTGGGATCATCCCGGCCTGCCTGATCCGCTCGAACCCGATCGACGGCGGTCAGATCGTCCCGGATGCCGGTCTGGCCGCAGACGGTGGTGACCGTCAGGATCCGCGGCACCTCACCTGCCGCCGTGGTCGTCTCGGCAAGCCTCGCCGGATCAAGCGATCCCCGGGCTGTGAGCGGCACCTCGGCCACTTGCCAGCCGGCTCGGGCCAACTGATCAGCGGCCCCGCGGATACTGGCGTGATCGCGGGCCGAGATACCGATCCAGCCAGGCTGATCACCGGCGGTTCCCACGACACCCAGCCGATTGGCTTCGGTGGCCCCGCTTGTAAAGATCAGCCGCTCCCGGGCCGGGCCGCTCGAGTGGCCCCCCAGCAGCGTCAGAATCTCCTCCCGGGCATCTTCGAGCAGCTGCTTGGCCCGGCGGCCAGCGGCATGGGGGCTCGAGGGATTGGCGTAGCCCGAGCCGCTCGCCTCCTGCATGGCCACCGCCACCTCAGGGTGCAGCGGCGTGGCCGCGGCATGATCGAGATAGATCGGCCGATCCGGTGGCTCGGCACCCGGCTGATCGGAGAGCGACCTGGCGACGGGAGCATCTCGACTGGCCATGGGTCGGCTCGCCCGGAGCAGGTCACTGCCGGGAACGACTCGGGTCGGCGAGGAAGGCGGCGATCCGGTCGAGGCCAGCGGAGAGCTGCTCCTCGGAGGCCGCGAAGCTCATTCGCACATGCCCCTCGGATCCGAAGGCACTGCCGGCCACGAGGGCCACATGCTGCCGCTCAAGAATCGCCTCGCACCATGCCAGGCTCGTGCTGATTCCGACAGAAGCCGCTTCGGCGAGCGACTGCCGGATGTCGAAGAAGGCATAGAAGGCCCCGCCGATCTCGGGAATCTTCACGCCCGGCATGGCCGCCAGTCGCCCCGCGACCAGATCGCGGCGAGCCTGGAAGGCATCCCGCATCGTGGCAACGCAGTCCTGCGGCCCGGTCAAGGCGGCGATCGCCGCGTGCTGGCTGACGCTCGACGGATTGCTCGTCTCCTGGCTCTGGAGGCTGGCCATCGCCTTGGCAAGCGGCTCCGGGGAGATCGTCCAGCCGATCCGCCAGCCGGTCATCGAGTAGGTCTTGCTGACCCCCGCGACCACGACGGTGCGGCTCTCGAGGCCCGGCCGGAGCGTCGGGAAGGAGGGGCTCGTGCGGCCGTCGAAGACGAGCTGGTCGTAGATTTCGTCGGCCACCACGGCCAGGTCGGCCTCGATCGCCACGTCGGCAAGCTCGGCCAGTTGCTCGGGTCGGTAGACGACTCCGGTGGGGTTGCTCGGCGAGCAGATCAGGAGCATTCGGGTTCGCGGCGTGATCGCCTGCCGGAGCACGGCCGGCCGAAGCTTGAAATCGTCGGCAATGTCGGTCTCGATCAGCACAGGCTTTCCGCCGGCCAGCTTGATCAGCTCCGCGTAGCTGACCCAGTAGGGAGCCGGCACGATCACCTCGTCACCCTCGTTGAGCAGCGCCGTGAAGACGTTGTGGAGGGCGTGCTTGGCCCCGTTGGAGACGACGACCTGCCCCGGGGAGATCGCCAGCCCGCTGCGGCGGGTGTAGTCCTCGGCCACGGCCTTGCGAAGGGCCGGAATACCGGGAGCCGGCGTGTATTTCGTAAAGCCGGCGGCGATCGCCTCGGCGCCGGCCCGGCAGATGTGTTCGGGCGTCGGGAAGTCGGGCTCTCCGACCGAAAGATCGATCACATCGACGCCGGCTGCCTTCATGGCTCCGGCTCGGGCTGCCATCGCCATTGTGGCCGAGGGTTCGAGAGCCGCCATCCGGGCGGCGAGATTCAAACTGGCAGACTCCATGCTCACTCGTGTCGGAAGAGGGGACCGGCACGCTGCCGCGTGCCACGGGTGATGATCCCGACGGCTGGCCTCTGGGGCGGTGTCGGTTGCCGGCGCCATGCTTGACGCTTGTTAGCAGCGACCCAATGATACCAGCCCTGGCGGGCTTTCCCAGCCGATCCAGCCTCGTGTGTCGGCTCCCACCTCGGTTGGCTCAACTCCCGGCCGCCCGCTCGCCTCGCTTTTCATTTGAAGAGACACGTCATGCCGAAGCCTCGCGCCGGAACCGAGCGTCGCCTGGGAGTCTGGATCATCGGCGCCAAGGGCGGCGTCGCCTCCACGATGATCACCGGCCTGGCGGCACTTGCCCGCGGCGCGATCGAGCCGGTCGGATTGATCACCGCCACGCCGGCCTTCGCCGGCCTCGAGCTGGTCGACTATCCCGAACTGATCGTCGGCGGCCACGACATCCGCCCGGGCCCGCTCGATGCGGAAGCCCGACGGATGTGGAGCGAGAGCCGGGCCATTCCGCCGGCGCTGCTCGATCACGCCGGAGATTATTTTGCCGAGATCCAAGGACGGCTCCGGCCCGGCACGCTCGTGGGCAGCGGCGAGCGGATCACGAGCCTGGCCGACGCGGGCCTGGCGAACCTGGCGGAGACGCCCCGCGAAGCGATCGCCCGGATCCGGGCCGACATCGAGGCCTTCGCGGCGGCCGAACGGCTCGAGCGGGTGGTGGTGGTCAACCTCGCCTCGACCGAGCCGCCCCCGGAGCGGCCGATCCCGCTGGACTTCGCCGAAGTCGAGCCGCTCCTGGACGACGCCGCGACCTGCCCCTTGCCGGCCAGCAGCCTCTATTTCCTGGCCGCCGCGGAGGCCGGGGCCAGCTACGTCAACTTCACGCCCTCTGCCGGGGGCAGCCCCGCCTGCCTCCAGCAGGTCGCCATCGAGCGGGGCATCGCCCAGGCCGGCAGCGACGGCAAGACCGGCGAGACGCTTCTCAAGAGCGTCCTCGCGCCGCTGTTTGCCGCCCGCAACCTCGAGGTGATGAGCTGGGTGGGCCACAACATCTTCGGCAACATGGATGGCAAGGTCCTCGACGACCCGCGGAACAAGGCGGCCAAGGTGCGGAGCAAAGACCACCTCCTGGCTGAAATCCTCGGCTACGCCCCGCAGACCCTCGTCTCGATCGAATACATCGAGAGCCTCGGTGACTGGAAAACCGCCTGGGATCACATCCATTTCCGCGGCTTCCTGGGCACGCCGATGACGATGCAGTTCACCTGGCAGGGGTGCGATTCGATCCTGGCGGCGCCACTGGTCATCGACCTGGTGCGGCTGGTGGAGCGGGCCTCGCGGGCTGGCGAACGAGGCGGTCTTCCCTGGCTTGCCTGCTTCTTTAAGAGCCCGCTGGGTGTCGAGGAGCAAGACTTTGCCACGCAGGTGACGATGCTGCGGGATTGGGTATCGCGTGCCACGTCGGACATGACCGACGGCTGAGAACGAAGCGATCGGCTGCTCGTGATCATGATCGCGACCGCCTGCCGGTCATCCTCGGTCGGCGTGCCGGCTGCTCAGCGGGGGAGATTTGGCATGAAATTTTTTCTTTTCTTCCCTTGACAGTTTTTGTGGCAATCCTCCACAACTTTCTGATCGCCAGGCACGCCATCGTGTTTCGACATTGTTGAACACGGTTGCAGGTTTGGTGAAACGTCGTTCGCTTTCCTCCCAAGAGCATCCAGGAAAGCGAATGTGAGAAGCGTGTCGGATGCTCATGGCAAGGAGCCATTTTCATGGCCAAGAAGAAGAAGAAGGCTGCCAAGAAGGTCGCCAAGAAGAAGAAGAAGAAGGGCCACGGCTGAGCCATCCGTGCCTGACGGCCCTCGCGGTCGATTCCGGCACGGACCTCACGCCATGGGGCTTCCTTCGGGAGGCCCGGCGGCATGCCGCGAGGCGCCGCCCCCTTCACTCCGGCCGGTTCGTCGGCCGCGGTGACCACGATCAGACGAGAAAGGCCGGCCCGGGCCCTTGGGCGCCCGGGCCGGCCTGATTTTTGGTCCGCCGGCTGCGGTCCTGACGGGGTGGGCTACGCTTTGTTGCATGAACGCCGAATGTCCGCCGCCCTCGCCGTCGCCTGCCCCCGCCGGCTGTCTGCCCGCCTCCGGCTTTCTGCTCTGCAGTTGCCAGGGCGGTGCCGAGGCGGCCCTCCGCGGGCGTGCTGCCGCGGTGCTGCCGGCGGCCCGGCCGGCCGTCTGGCGGCGGGGCCTTGTCACCTTTCGGCTGCCCGCCGGTGATCTCGGGGCTGGTGCGGAGAGGCGGTCGCTCGATGATCTCGCGGCCGAGTTGGTGTTTGCCCGGACGGTCATTCATTCGCTCGGGCAGGTCACCGGGGCCGACGATTCGAGCCTCGCGGCAGCGGCGGTCGTACGCGCCGGCCGATCTGACTGGCAGGGGGTGCACGTCTGGAGCCGGGCAGGCCGTTCTGGCGTCGCCGTGGTTGATGAGCAGGTGGCCGCGGCCCGCGCTGCCGTGGTGGCCGCCTGCGGCCTGCCGAGCGAGACGGCCATCGTCGCTGAGCCGGGCTGCCGCCTGCTCGACTGCGTCATCGATTCACCGGACCGCTGGTGGGTGGGCTGGCATCAAGCTGCCGGGCTGCCGAGTCGCTGGCCGGGCGGCAACTATCCGCCCGCCGCGCAGCCGTTGCCTGCAGGTCGAGTCTCACGGGCCTGGCTGAAGCTCGACGAGGCGATCGCCAGTTTCGAACTACCGCTCGTCCGCGGTCAGCGGGCCGTGGAACTTGGTGCCGCGCCAGGCGGTGCCAGTCAGCGACTCCTCGAGGCGGGCCTGCGGGTCGTGGGAGTCGATCCCGCCCTTGTCGATCCGACGGTGGCCGGAGCCTCCGGCTTCACGCAGTGGCGGATGCGGGCCCGCGAGGTGCCGCTGCGTCGCTTCAAGGGCACCGACTGGCTGGTGGCCGACATGAACATCGACCCCACAAGCACGCTCGACGCCCTCGGCCGGATCGCCACGGCCGAGGGCGTGCGGCTGGAGGGCATCATCGCCACCCTGAAAATCCCCCATTGGTCGCGGGCGGTGGAACTCCCCGCCTGGCTCGATGCCTTTCGCGGATGGGGCTTCCTGCCCCGGGCTCGTCAGCTTTCCAGCAGCGGCCGGGAAATCTGCGTCGTCGCCCTCCGCTCGCCCGCCCGTCAGCGGTCTTGATCTCCGGTTCTGAAAATCGAGTTTCAGGGACACGGCGTTTCGGGCGAGGCGTCCAGGGCTCCAGACCCGGTGGCACGGTCTACGCCTCGGGCATCCGCTCGTGATCGCCCCGCCAGACATCCTCCGGTGGCGTCAGGCTGCCTGAGACGACAAGCATCCTGCCGGCAGCGGTGTCGAGCACGAGCCTGCCGTCGGGAGCGAGGCCGCCGCAGCGGCCCTCGTGGATCTCGCCGTTGATATGGACGCGGATCGTTCGGCCGGTGAGGCAGCAGAGCGGCCGGTAGCGTTCAATCAGGCCTGCCGGATCGCGGCAGACATCCTCGAGCAGCTGCAGCAGCCGCGGGATCAATGCTTCGAGCAATCGTTGCCGGCCGAGCGATCGACCGACGAGATCGGGAAGGGTGGCGACCCGGCCGGCGATCGCTTTCGGAGTCGAGGCGGCCGAGCCGGTGGTGTTGATGCCGATCCCGAAGATCACCCGCCGGTGGCCCGCTCCTTCGACCAGGATGCCGGCGAGCTTTCGACCGTTGACCTCGACGTCGTTTGGCCAGCGAACCTGGGCCTGCACGGCGGGCTCGAGGCTGCGGATCGTTTCGGCCACCGCAACCCCGCAGGCCAACGACCAGGCCGGCGGCGGCCCGCTTCCGGTCTGATCGGCGGACACGACGATGCTCACCGCCAGGCTGCCGGTCGGCTGCCACCAGCGGGCGGCCCGGCGGCCGCGGCCGGCGAGCTGCCGGTCGGCGATCACCCCACAGGGGAGTCGGCTCGTCGGATCGTCCGCGATCTCGCGGGCCCGATCCATCGTCGATCCTGCCTCGGCCAGCCGCTCGCAGGCGGCCAAGCGGTCCGGGCCGAGCAGGGCAGCCGGGTCGAGCGGGTCGATCAGGTCGTTGTCGGTGTCTTCGTGGCTGGGCATCGGCAAGGGCGTTTGGGCATTCGTGCAGACGGGATCGCATGCCTGTGCGGCCCGGAGCACGTGGGCCTCGGCTGGCGGGGCACTGTCTGTGCGTCCCGAGATTTGGGGGAGGCAAGCCGTGCGCCCGGGACGGCGGCAGGCCCGCTGGTGACCGGGATCAAAGTCTGGGAAAAAGAGGCGGGCTGGCAAGCCGTGAGCCCATGTTTGCAACCTGGGCAAGGTAGGCTGACGAACACGCTCCGGGAACTCTCGCTCGGACTTCGGCAGGCTCCAAGCCTGCCTCCACGGTGTCCGCTTCCGCCGGGATGGGTCTGAGGGAGCCGCTGCGGGCTTGATTCTCCCGCCTGCCGCGTGGTACTTCCCGCGGGCTCCGAGCAGTGTGTGTCGGGGCTCTCTGTCCGCTTTCCGCCGGCATCGACCTCCCCGCCGGCCTCCCGGCGCCCATGCATCCGTCACGGAGAATCCTGCTTGCGGTCATCGCGTCGCTGGCGATCCCGCTGGCGGCTCGCGGACAGACCGCGGCCCTGCCGCCGCCAGCCGCCTCGTCGGTCGATCGCCTGGCCCAGGCGCCCCCCTCGCTGGCTCCGCCTCCCTCAACGTGGGATCCGTACGCGCCGCAGGCAACCCAGGCGGTGCCGGCCACTGCCCCGGGCAGTTCCAGCTGGGCGCCATCCGGCATGAGCGGCCAGCCCGGTTACCCGGGCTACTCGACGGCTGCTCCCTCGCTGGCGCCGCCGGCAGCTCCGCCGCAGGGCACCTACGGCCCGCCCCCGGGCACCTACACGCCGGCCGGCTACGCCGCACCGAGTTCGACCTTCGACCAGACGGTGCAGCAGACCTACGCCCAGACGATGCATGTCTTCCAGGGCGTCCGCGGCAGCTGGGCCTACCTCCTCGGTGACGGCCAGGGCACCAACGTCGGCATCAACGAACTCGACACCACCGCCACCTTCGCGCTGCCCTTCTTTCACAACTCGCCGGTCAACGTCAACCAGGCCCCGCTGTTGATCACACCCGGCTTCGGCCTCCAGCTCTGGGACGGCCCCCAGACCTCGCCGACGTTGCTGGCCGACCTGCCTCCCAACACCTACGACGTGTTTGTCGACACCGCCTGGAACCCGAAGTTCACGCCGCTGTTCGGGGCCGAGCTCGGCATCCGGGTCGGCATCTTCACCAACTGGGACGTCCTGGTCTGGGAGAGCTGGCGCATCATGGGCCGGGCGATCGGCACCCTCCAGATGACGCCGACGATGCAGGGCAAGGTGGGGATCGTCTACCTCGACCGAAACCAGGTCAAGCTGCTGCCGGCCGTCGGCATGACCTGGACCCCCAACGCCGACAGCCGCTACGACATCTTCTTCCCGGCCCCGCGGGCGGCCAAGCGGTTCGGGGCGACCCGGCGGCACAACTGGTGGGGCTATATCTCGGGCGAGTACGGCGGCGGCGCCTGGACCTTCCGCCGCAACACGCCGCTCTACAACATGATCACGGGCTTCGACTACAACGACATCCGGATCGCCCTGGGTACCGAGTGGGTGCCGTTGGCCCGCACCGGCTTCGCCGGCAACTTCGAGGTGGGCTACGTCTTCTACCGTCAGCTCTTCTACGTCGAGGGTCCGCCGCAGATCCAGGACCTCCCCGACACGATCATGTTCCGTCTCGGCCTGGCCTACTGATCCGCGGGCTCGGGGTGGGCCCGTATTCCGTTCGTCCTCAGTTTGGAAAAGGGTACAGGCACCTCACTTCGCTCGGAGCCAGTCCCCTTTTCCATAGAAGCCCCCCGGCGCGAGCCGGGGGGACGGCGGGCCGTTGGGCCCTCCCGGTCCCCGGAAGCCCGAGCAACCGTACCCCACCAACCCGCCTGAAACGCTGTCACCATCGAGCGACCCTTGGTGGCTCTCGACGGCCCCCGGGGGGACGGCGGGCCGTTGGGCCTTCCCGGTCTCCGGAAGCCCGCAAACCGTTCATCACCCACCCGCTCAATCCGCGTTCCCCACCGCCACACCGCGAACCCTCAGCCGGCACATGCCCGGGCGAGCCGGCGGAGAATCTCGGCGAGCCGATCGGTCGGGCAGGCCGTGTTGATCCGGATGAAGCCCGGCGCCCCGAAGCCCTTGCCGTCGGAGGGGCCGAGGCCGGTTGCCTCGCAGGCGGCCTGCGGGTCGGCGATGCCGGTCTCGCGGCAGTCGATCCAGACGAGATAGGTCGCCGCGGGGGCGATGCACCGCAGGCCGGCGATCGCCGCCACGGCGTCACAGACCATCTTCCGATGATGCCGGAGCACGTCCACCAGCTCCCGCCGCCAGGCGTCGCCATGCCGCCATGCCGCCTCGGCCGCGGCGTAGCCGAGCGGGTTGATCATCGGCACCAGTCCCCCGCCGGCAGCCCGCCATTTCTTGATGATGCTCCGCTCCCGGCAGATCGCCGCGGCGCAGCCGAGGCCGGCGAGGTTCCAGGTCTTTGACGGCGCCACCAGCGTGACGGCCTCCCGCGCCTTCTCGTGGTCCAGGCTCGCGAAGGGGATGTGCCGCGGGCCGCCGTGGGCGTCGTCGAGCAGCAGGTCGGACCAGATCTCATCGCTGATGACCGTCAGGTCGTGGCGGGCGGCGAACTCGGCGATCCGCAGGAGGTCGGGTTCGCGAAACACCGTCCCGGTCGGGTTGTGGGGGTGGCAGAGCCAGAACAGCCTGGTCGTTGGCGTGACGGCTGCCTCGAGCCGGTCCCAGTCGATCGTCCAGGCCGTCTGCGAATCGACGAGCGGCACCTGGATGCTCTCGCGGCCGGCGAGTCCCGGCAGCGAGAGAAACGGCGGATAGACCGGGGTGAACGTGATGATCCCGTCGCCCGGCCGGGCGAGCAGCCGGGCGGTGATCGCCAGGCCGTTGACGACCCCGGGCGTGCTGGTGATCCAGTCGGGCTCGACGTGCCAGCTGTGCTGCCGCTCAAGATGCTCGGCCAGCGCCGGCCGGAAGCCCGGCGGCATGTCGGTGTAGCCGAAGACACCGTGATCGACCCGGGCCCGAATCGCGTCGAGCACAACCTCGGGGGCCGGGAAGTCCATGTCGGCCACCCAGGTCGGGATCACGTCGCGGCCCGCCCAGCGGTCCCACTTCTCGCTGCCGGTCCCGTGACGATCGGGAGCGGTGGCAAAGCGAGGATTGGGCTGCGGGTCTGGCATCGGTGCACCTGAGGGGAAAACCGATGATTGTGCCGCAGCCTGAGCGAAGGGCAAACCGCTGTGCAGAGAACCAGCAGCCGAACTCAGTATCGGTAGATCGCCGCGGCCCCGGTCGGGCAGGGCATGGCGGTGCTGGCCAGCGACACGATCTCACCCCCGTGGACGAGTACCATCTCGGCGAGTGAGCCCAGGACGTCTTCAGTCCGACTGGCCGGCTGGTCGCCGGAGCGGGAGGGATCACCTGGCGGCTCGCCGTCGGTGTTGATCTGGCCTGTCGCCCGGTTGAATGAGCCGGGCACGAAGCGGTCGGCGTCGAGGAGGAGCGTGGCGATCCGGCCGGCCACCGCGGCGACGGCGATCGCCGGCAAATCCTCACCCGCCAGGCCCCGGTCACGGGCCTGCTGAAAGGCCGCGATCTCCCGGGCGACCTGCCGAGCATGGGCAGCGGCGAAGACGGGAGCGACCTTCGCGGCGAGATCCTCCCGGCTCATCAGGTGTGGATCGAGCGGCACGTGCTCCTCAAGGAGCAGGGGATTACGGGAAAGGCCGCGGAAGGTGGCCGCCAGCGGGCCGGCGGCGACAAGCAGCAGGGGCAGGCCGGTCGGCCGGGAGACGCGGCCCTCCACCACCGCATCGACATGCCGCAGGAAGATCTCGGTGTCTTTGTCGATGTCATCTTGCTTGGAGCCGGCTCCGCCGTGAATCACGCGGGTGCCGGCTAGCCCACGGGGGCCGGTCTCCCGATAGACGCGGTGGGGCTCCCGGACGATCTGCTCGACGACCTCGCCCCGCTCGAGTCGTTCAGTTGCTTCGGGCTGCTCCCGGGGCTCGCCGACACCTGCCGTGGGCGACTCCTGCAGCGGGAAGGGGTCGAGTGGCCCGATGGTCACGTCGTGGGCCGCCGGCCCAGCGGCCACGTCGTGCCAGGCGGCTGCCTCGTAGACGTCCGCCTCGCGGCTGGTCAGGGCGAGGATCGTGAAGCGTTCCAGCGAGGCGACCAGTCGCACCAGCGGCAGGAGATGAAACCCGCCGCGCACCATCGCCAGCGGCTTGACGGGCCGCTGGAGCAGGAAGCCGGTCGCCTCGCCGTCGGCCGCGAGGATCGCCAGGCCGTCGCGGGTGTGTTCCCAGAAACGGCGATCGCTGTCGAGCAGATGAAAGGGCCGCAGCAGCCGCTCGATCTCGTCGCGAGGATGCGACAGGCCCAAGGCGAGTTCGAGGGCCTCGACGAGATGCCGGTAGGCCGGGCGATCGACCGCGTTCTCCGGCACGTTGCGATGGGTCGGCAGATACAGCGAGAGGCAGGGCGTCGCCGCCGGCTCGAACAACGGCCGGATCTGCTCGGCCGAGAGCGGCTCGAATCGGATCGGACAGGCCGCCGGCAGCGACATGCGGGTGCTCCTGGAACAAGCGGCATCCGCTGCCTGAAAATCGCCGCGGCATTGGCCGCCGGGGAATCGCGGTAGAACTATTCGCAGGCTGGTAGCCGCGTGGCAACTCGCCGGCTTGAGAATCTCACAGCAGATCACTCCATGAGCGGAGCAATCACCGACGGCGGGATCGCGATCGTGCCGGCCGGGGGCCGTTCCCGCCGCATGGGTCGGGCGGTCGGGCCCGGCGGCAAGGCGGCGGCGATCGGCCCCGGTGGCGACAGTCTGCTCGGGCGGGTCTGTAACACGCTGACCGAGGTGGTGCCGCGGGTGATTGTGGTCGCGGCGGACGGGCAGCCGCTGCCCGCCCTGCCGCCGCGGGTCGAGGTGGTCCGCGACAGTCGACCAGCCGCCGGGCCCCTCGCGGCGATCGCCGACGGGCTGCGGCACGCGGTCGCCACCGGGCAGCCGGGGAGAGCCCTGCTCGCTTCCTGCGATCTGCCCTGGCTTACTCCAGCGGTTGCCGGGTTTGTGATCCGCCAGCTCGCCTTGCCGGTTCGCTGGGTGGTGCCGGTGGTGGCCGGCCACCCGCAGGTGCTCCTTTCGGCGATCGCGACCGACCTGGCCGCCGAGGTCGAGGCGGCGGTGGTCGCCGGGCAGGCGAGTCCCCGGCGATTGCTGGCAGCGGTCATCCGCTCGGCTCCGGACTCGGTGCGGCTGATTGACGAGACCGCAATCGAGGCGGTCGACCCCGGCTGCCGCTCGTTTGCCGACATCGACACGCCCGAGGATCTCGCCGGGACTGACCCGCCAGCCGGCTGAGCGACGGCGACGGCAGGTTCGGCTTCATGGCAGAGGCGGAGCGGTCCTATACTCCGGCTCTTATGGCGACGCGACGGACGCGACGGGCAGAGGCAGGGCGGCCGCGAAGGAGTCTGGCCATCTTCTCCGCGGCGGCGCTGGCGGTGCTGCTGGCCGCCGGCTGGCTGACACCCGCGGTGCTCGTCCACACCAGCCTGCGAGACAGGCCGCTGGCGGCCATCCTGGCCGGCACGGAGGCGACAATCTCCAGCCGGTCGGCCCGCTGGAGCTGGCTGGCCGGCATTGAATACCGCAATGTCGTCGTGGCCGACGCAGCCGGCAATCCGGTGATCCTCATCCCGTCGCTGGCCCTCGAGAAGGGCATCCTTGGCCTGGCGGCCGACCCGAAGCAGCTTGGAACGGTTCGCCTGGCCGGCCTCGAGGCGGTGGTGGTCGTCCGGCCGGGGGGCAGTTCGCTCGAGGATCTCCTGGCCCCGCTGCTCGAGGCAACCGATGGGCCGGCGGGCGTCGCCTGCGACCTCGAGCTGGTTGGCGGCACGGTCGAACTGGTCGACACCCGACACGAGGACGCCTGGCGGCTTGCCGACCTGGTCGCTGCCGGCAGCCTCTCCGCCGACGGATCATTCAACAACTGGACGCTCGCCGGCCGGGTGCAGCACGTTGGACTCGACGGCCGCGATGGAAAGGCCGGTGACGATCCCGCCGGCGGGTCCCCGCCAGAGCAGCCGCCTGCCGCGGCGTCGCAACTGACCCGTGGAACGATCACCGCGGCGGCCGCCTCGGCGCTGGCCCGCGACGGGGGCTGGTCGGTGGCGGCGGCACCGGGCGATTCCGGGAGCGAGCCCTCGCTTGCAATCACGGCCCATCGGCTTCCCCTGGGCATCTCGAGCGTGGCGGCGACCCGCTTCGGCAGCGATACGCTGCTCGACGGGCTGGCCGACATCCGGCTCGATCTCACCGCGGGCGACGCCGGCCGCGTGGTCGGCGGCCGGATCGTTACCGAGCAACTGGCCGTTTGCCGGAGCGACTCGCTGGCGGAAGTCTTGAGACTGCCCCGCTGCGAAGTGCCGCTAGAACTGGTGGTGGATGACGAGGCGGTCAGAATCCGTGAGTTACGGGTCGCCTCGCCGGTGGTCGAGGCCGAGGCTTCGGGGAAGCTGCCCCTCGTGGCGGCTGATCCCTGGCAGTGGCTCACGGCGGCTATCGGCCTCGATTGCTCGCTTTCGGCGCGTGTCGACTTGGCAGCGGCCGCCGCAGCGATGCCCGCTGGCCTGGCCGTGCGGCAGGACGCCCGGATCACCGGGGGCACGCTCCAGTTGGCCGCGATCGCCCGGCCCGACGGCGGCGATCGTGTCCTCGAGGTCCGGCTCGACGCCCGTGACCTCGCGGCGGTCCGCACGGTTGCCGGCGATCCGGGAGAGCCGCCGAGCGAACGGCCGTTGCGGTGGAACGAGCCGCTCTCGGCCTGGGCCCGAGGCCGGCGGGGGCCGGGGAGCGAGGCGAGCCTCCGAATCGAGGAAGGTCGCATCACGTCGCAGGCGGTCGAGATCTCAGCCTCCGGCACACCGGCGGCTCTCGAGGTGCAGTGGACAGCCGACCTGGGCGACCTGACGGCCGAGGTTTCGGAACTGCTCGATCTCGGCGGCCTGCAGCTGGGAGGCACCTCGCGGGGCCGGGTCTCCTGCCAGCGGACCGGCGGCGGGCTTTCGGAGATGAAGGTGGCGGCGAGCGTCAAGGATTTTCTCCTCGACCCGCGAGGCCCGGGAGTCTGGCGTGATCAGGCCATTCGGTTCGACGCCGAACTGATCGGCTCGCAGCGGAGCCCGGGCGCGATCATCGAGCAGGGGCGAGCCATGCTGACCGCCGCCGGCGACACCTTGGAAGTGACCCTCGTCGGAGGCGTCGCGGTCGATGCGGCAGCATGGGCTGACCGCGGCCGCCCGCCACTGGCCGCCTGGATCAGGCCGGCTGCCGCCGGCAAGGAGGTCACGGCCGACTGCTCGCTGGCCGGAGACGTGGGCCGTTGGCATGCCCGCCTGGCGGCCCTCCTGCCGGCTGTGGCCAGCGAAGATGTGGCGGTCGGAGGACGGCTGGAGGCCGCCGCGGCGGTCACCCCCGATGCGACGGCAGGCGACGATGCCTGGCGGATTACCAAGCTCACCGCCGCGATCGAAGACTTCATCCTCGAGGCCGGCGACCGGCAGGCTCGGGAGCCACGGATCGTGGCCACGGCAGCTGGCAGGATCTGGCCCGCGGCGGGCCGGGTCGACATCTCGTCGGCCGAGGTGCTCTCCAGTTCGCTGTCACTGCGCAGCGGCGGTGTCGCCTGGCTTGCCCAAGCCGATGCCGATCTGGCGGCGACGGCCACGCCGCTCGATCAGGTGTTCGCGCAGCTTCGGGGCCGGCTGCAATGGCAGGCCGACCTCAGCCGGCTGGAGCGGTGGCTCGTTCCGACCTCGGCAGCCGAGGCCTGGCCGCTTTCCGGCCGGGCTTGGGGAACCTTCGACGTGGCCCCGACCCAGACCGGAATCAATCTCCTGGCCGAGGTGACCGGCAGCCAGGTGGCGGTGAGGCGGGGCCCGCCGCAGCAGGGCGAGCCTCGCGTTGTCTGGCGGGAGCCGCAGGCGAGCGTTGTCGTCGAGTTGACCCGGCCGCTCGATCGCCCATCCGTCGGCGGGGCGGCCCTTGCCGACCGGCTGGTCATCGACCGGCTGGCCATTGAGTCATCGACCTTCGCGATGGCGGCTCGCGGCGGGGTCGAGGGCTGGTCGGGCCGTCGCCTGGCGAGCCTGGAGGGCAGCATCTCCTACGACTGGGCCCAGCTCTCGCGGCTGGCCACACCCTGGACCGGCGGCCGCGTCCGGCTGAGCGGTTCGATGAATCGTCCCTTCGCGATCCGCGGGCCCCTGGGAGTTGGCCCGGGAAGGCTGGCGGCGGGAGATTCGCCCGCGAGCAAGCAGCCGGCGGCGACGGTCGGCACGCTCGCCCTGCCCGAGGCCTGGCTGGCGGCCACCCAGGGGGGCGGGCAGAATCCCGCAGCCGGCGGTGAGGTGACGGTGCCGATCCGGCCTGCCTCCTCGCGGCTGCTCGGTGATCGGTTGCGGGACATTTCCCTCGAGACGTCGGCCGCCTGGACGGCCGCCGACATCGACGGCTTTCCGCTGGCGGCCGGTGACGTGGCGATCCGCCTGCTCGAGGGACAGCTCGCCTTCGGGCCCTTCGACGTGGCGGCGTCGGGCGGGCGGGTGCGGGGAGCCCCCTGGCTGCGGTTCGGCCCGCGGCCGAGCGAACTGGTGGTGCCACCGGGCCGACTGGTCGATCGGGTGCATCTCACCGGCGATCTCTGCGAGCGGTTCGTGTCGCTGATTTCCCCGCTGCTCGGCCAGGCGACCGACACCTCGGCGGTGGTCAGCGTCGACCTGGCGGGGGCCCGCCTGCCATTGGCAGACCCGCTGGCCGGCGAGGCCTCGGGCAAGGTGATGTTTGGTGATTTCGAGGTCAGGCCGAGTGGGGCGATGCAGCCGCTGGTCAGCTTGCTCGCCAAACTCCAGGCGGTGATCGATCCCCGGTTTGCCCTTTCCGATCAGCCCGTCTTGCTGCGGGTGCGTCCCGAGCCGATTCGGCTGCGGCTGGCGGGCCGCCGGATCGCCCACGAAGGGCTCGTGATGGACTCCGGCCCGCTGATGGTCACGTCTCGCGGCAGCGTCGGCGACGACGGATCGCTGGCGATGCTCGTCGAGGTCGCCTTCCGGGGTGACGTGGCCGGCCAGACGCCCGTGGTCGCCCAGTTGCTGCGGACACCGATCGCCATCCCCTTGAAGGGCACGCTCGCCCGCCCGCAGTTCGACGCCGGTGCGATCGACGTGACGGTCAAGCGGATCTTGGAAAACACCGCCCGGGCGGTGGTCGACGAGGGGATCAGCAGGGGGCTTGAGGCCCTCTTCGGACGGCCTCAACCGGCCCCGCGGCAGCCGCCGGCTCAGCCGAATCAGTCCGGGCCGCTCATCCTGCCGCGCTAGCCGCCGCCGGCCGCTCCCGGCGGAGCCTTGCCTCGAGGGCAGTCACGATGCGTTCCAGTTCGCGACGGTAGGAGAAGTGTTCCACCTCGAGGGTGTGCCGGGGCGAGTCGACGTAGCGGATCGGGTTCGGCCGGGCGGGACGTTGGCGGCGGGCGTAGAGCCAGCCCGCGGCACGGGGAGCGATGCGGGCGGCGAGGGCCATCCGAGCGACGAGCTTCGCCTGGACGTCGGTGATCCCCCATTGGCCGCTGTCGGGCTGGATCAGGCCGACGACGGCGATGTCGTCGCGGGTCGGATGGAGGAGGTTCATGAACAGGCTGGGCACGCCGTCGGCCGCAGCCGCCCCAAGCAGTCGGCAGTCGATGAAGGGGAGCGTCGGCCGGTAGCCGGTCGCACAGATCACGACATCGACCGTTTCGCGCCGGCCATCGTGAAAGACGACTTCGGAACCGTCGAAGGCGGCCACGTCACCGACCGGCTGGATCGCCCCGGCATCGATCCGCCCGAGCAGGTCGGAGTTGACGATCGGGTGGGTCTCGAAGAGCCGGTGATCGGGCCGGGGGAGGCCGTGTTTCCACGGCAGTCCGATCGTGCGGGCGATGCCTCGCAGGGCGACCAGCCTCCGCAGCCACAACGGCGCATGCATCTTGAGGAGCCGCTCTCCGCGGAGGTCGGCCGGCCGGCCGAGGACGAAGCGGGGCACCACGTAATAGCCGCGGCGGGTCGAGTGGATCGTGACGGCGGCATGCCGCGAGCACTCGACGGCGATGTCGCAGCCGGAGTTGCCCGCGCCGATCACCAGGACCCGTTTGCCGGCGATCGGAACCGGCACCGTCGGGCTCTTGTAGTCGGCCGAGTGCGTGAGGGTGCCGGTGAAGCTGCCCGGAATCTCGGGATACCGCGGCACGTGGTTGTGGCCGCTGGCGATCACGACCCCGGCGTAGTGGCGGGATTGGCCGTCGGCGGTGGCGACCGCCCAGCCTGCCCCCGGCGGGCTTGCCGGCTCGATCTTCGTCACGCCGACTCGCGTTTGGATGTGCTCGGCAAGGCCGAAGTGATCGGCATAGGCCTCGAAGTACGCGAGGCACTGGCGGTGATCGGGATAGGCGGGATAGTGCCGCGGCATCGGGAAGTCGGCAAACTCCGTCAGCCGTTTGGAACTGATCAGCCGCGTCGATGCGAAGACCCGGCTGGTGGCCGAGCCGAATCGCCAGTTGCCGCCGATGCCGGCTTCGCGTTCGAGGCACTCGACAGGGATGCCGGCAGCCAGCAGGTGTCGCAGGGCCGCCAGCCCTGAGGGCCCCGCCCCGATCACGCACCACGGCAGGCCAGGATCAGCTGATGGCATCAGCGAGCCTCGCCAGATCGTCGTCGCTGTGCAGCCAGGAGAGGCTGGCCCGCACGAGGCTCCGGCCGGCCGGCACACTGGGCGGGCGGATCGCCGGCACGAAGAACCCCGCCTCAGCCAGCCGGGCCGAGAGGGCCACCGCAGCAGCCGGCTCACCGGCCACGACCGGCACGATCTGGGCGGCCGCGTCGCCGATCTCGAGGCCGGCGGCCGTCAGCCGTTCGCGAAACGCCGCGGCCCGTTCAAGCAAGGCCCGCCGTCGCTCAGGCTCAGCTTCGACCAGTTCGATCGCCCGCGTGGCGGCCCCGGCGACGGCTGGCGGATGGGCCGTGGAAAAAATCCACGCTCGGGCCGAGTGCCGCAGCCACTCGATGAGCCGACCGTGGCCGGCGACAAACCCGCCGGCGGCCCCGAGGGCCTTGGAGAGCGTGCCGACGCGGATGTGGACACCATCAGCACAGCCGGATGCCTCCACCAGGCCGCTGCCCCGCGCGCCGAAGACTCCGGTGGCATGGGCTTCGTCAAGCATCAGCATCGCCCCGTGGCGACCGGCGAGATCGGCGAGGTCGGCCAGCGGGGCGATCGTGCCGTCCATCGAGAAGAGCGTGTCGCTGACGATCAGCCGGCGGCGGGCTGTCGTTTCGGTGAGCAGCCGTCTGAGGGTGGCCAGGTCACGGTGCGGATAGACATGCACCGCGGCGCGGGAGAGACGGCAGCCGTCGATCAGGCTGGCGTGGTTTCGCTCGTCGGAATAGATCGCGTCGCCCGGGCCGACGAGGGCGGGAATTGTGGCGGCGTTGGCGGCGAAGCCCGAGGGAAAGACAAGGGCCTCCTCGACCTCGAGGAGGCCGGCGATCGCC
>CALGAS010000258.1 GCA_937959175.1 uncultured bacterium
CTTCCCAGCTGCTCGATCGCCGCCTCCGGGTTGCGGTCGGTGCTCTCGAGCCGGCTGCGTGCCTGGGAGAGATCCTCGATCGCCGTCTCGTAGCGCCGCCGCAGCAACACCTCGCGGGCCTCGAGCATCGCCTGCAGCGCGTCGGGGGTCACCACCTCGAGCGTCCATGTCTGGCTCCTCCCGAGATTCGGCCCGGCCGCGAGCGTGCAGCCGTCACGGGCAGTCACCACGGCGGTGATCTGATCGCCCACGTTCGGGGTGAGGTCGGCGAGCGACACCACCTCCGGCGTTCCGGCTGAGATCTCGAGTCTCGTCTCGCCGGGTCGCACTCGCGTGATTGGAACGAGCAACCGGTCATCTCCGCGGGTCAGCGAGACATCGGCCGCCGCCAGTCCGTGGTCGTCGGAAAGGATGCCGACGAGGGGCAGCCTCGCCCGAGTGGTGACCGCCGTCGACACGCCGGCCAGGTCGAGGGCGACCCGGGGTGGCTCGTCGGGCACCGCTGAGAGCAGCATCGTGAAGGGGTCACGGGCGGTGATGCCGTCGGTGTCTTGCAGGGTTACTGTCACCGCGGCATCGGCGGTGAGCGACTCAATTGTGGCCTTCAGCCGGGTGGTGGGCGGATCACCGGCCTTGACCGCCGTCAGCAGGATATCGCCTTTCGGCTGGTCGGCGGGGCTCGAGTCGGCCACCGTAAAGGAGGCAAAACGGACGCGGACCTCCGCGGCTGCCAGCGGCTTGCCGGCTTCGAGATCGAGATCGACCCGCGAACCGGCCGGCACCGGCACCACCCGGGAGGCCACCGCCTCGCGGCGGCCTCCGCCGAGGTAGTCCGGTTCGGTGTATTGGATCGCCACCGCAGCGATCGACGGCGGCTCCACGACCTCCAGCCGCAGCCCTCGCAGCCGGGCATCGCCGCCGCGAACCTCGAGCTCGAGGTCCTCGCCGACTGCCTCCAGGAGGTGGCCGAAGGTCTGCCGGCCCCCATCACGGCCGCCTCGGCTGCCCATCCGCACCGTCTCCCAGCCGGCGCCGGTGTGCCGTCGCAACTCGACAAGATCGGGCATCGCCCCCGCCGCGGTCACAGCGATGAGCACGTCGACATCGTCGC
Organism: uncultured bacterium; assembly: GCA_937959175.1. Taxonomy (GTDB): domain Bacteria; phylum Planctomycetota; class Planctomycetia; order Pirellulales; family UBA1268; genus QWPN01. The sequence continues at coordinate 1,112 of CALGAS010000258.1, forward strand.
CCCGGGCCACCTTCCGCACGCCGCCGGGAAAGTCGATCGCTTCCAACTGCACGCGTCGCGGCCAGGAAACCTCCTCGAGCAAGACCAGCCGCCGCAGCCAGATCTCGGCGATCGCCGGGCGAGCCGCAGCCAGCCAGCCGACGGAGCCGGCGGCGATCAGCCCGGTCATTAGGAGCCCCAGGAGGCGGCGGCGGCGGAAGAGCACGCCAGGCCGAATCTCGCCGGCCAGGGCCGCGGCGGCTGTGACCGTGCGGGTTGCCAGCGCCGCGTCGACCGGATCGCTCTGATCTTCGGCGAGCGTCAGGGCGGTCGAGAGCGTGTCACCGCAGCGGGGATCCCGCCGCTCGATCGCCAGGGCCAGGCCGCGATCGGAGAGGGGCACGGCCAGCCGGCCGACGAGCCGCGTCGCCAGCAGCCAGCCGAGCACGACCGCCGCACCGGCCGCGGCAACGCCCCGCACCCAGGGCGGAGGCTCGATCAGCCAGTCGAGGACAAGCAGCCCCCAGAAGACCGCGGCTGCGACGACGGCAAGTTCGGCGATCGCTTCAGCAACGATCCACCTGCGGGCTTCGCGGCGAGCACGCCCCAGAAGCCGCAGCAGCGGCGCGATCGATTCGGTGACAGCCGGCATGTCACCAGAGCGTATCTCGCTCGACCGGAGTTTCGCAATCGACGGTGTTTCCAGACTGGCGGCATCGAACTCTATAATCCGGGCCTGACCCCAGCGAACTCAAACAGCATGCGGCAGCGGTTCCCGCATTGGACGTCCCTTGAGCCTGCCTGGACCCGCTCCATGAAACGCAGCCCGGCATTTACGCTCGTCGAACTGCTGGCGACGATCGCAATCATCGCGCTGCTCGTCGGGCTGCTCCTGCCGGCCGTGCAGTCGGCTCGCGAGGCTGCCCGGCGAGCACGCTGTGCCAACAACATCAAGCAACTCGGCCTCGCCGTGCTCGGCTACGAGAGCAGCAATGGGTTCCTGCCGCCCCAGGGGGCGGCCTGGGAGTTCTGCTCGCTTGCGAACGAAGGACTGGCAACGCTCGATGTCCGCTACGCGGAGGTTTCGTACCTGCTCTGGCTGATGCCGTACGTCGAGCAGCAGGCGATTTACGACCGGGGCTTCGCCCAGGAGTTGGCCGGTGGCGTGCTCTGGAACGGGGCATTCGCCGAGCAGCCGGCCATCCTGCTCTGCGGGTCGGAAATCAATCAGGGGCCCGGCTTTCGCGGGGCCGGATGCACCAACTACCGGTGCAACCGGGGAGACGTCGCAGCGCCTCCCGGCAGGCGGTCGCGGGGCCCCTTCAATGAAGGCAGTGTCCGGGACGGCAGCGGCAGCTGGGCTCCGGCCCCGGTGCAGTCCGCGCACATTCGCGACGGGCTTTCCAGCACCGTCATGCTCGGGGAGTCGATGATCTGCACTCCGGCGACCTACGACACCCTGCCGGCCGGCGTTGGCAAGCTCGGCGCGATCGACCCCTCGACCGCCCCGGCGACCTGCTGGGCGCTCGTGGCCGGCAACCGGTACTCGGTGCCGCTCTCCCGGCCTGATTTTCTGCCGGGCAGCATGTGGGGCCGCTCGTGGTATGACACCTACACGTCGTTCTACACCAACGCGGCGCCGAATACGCCCCGCTGCGTGCGGGACTACGACTGGGCGGCCTACATCAATCCGGTCAGCAGCTACCACCCGGGGGGCGCGATGGTGGCGATGTGCGATGGTTCGGTGCGGTTCGTGACGAACGAGATCGATGCCGGTGACCCGACCCAGCCGCAGGTCAACAACGCGGGTTCGACCGCCAACGCCTGGTCGTATACCGGGGCGAGCATCCGCGGCGTCTGGGGCGCGATGGGCTCGATCCGCGGCCGTGAAGTCGTGAGTGCCGAATGAGCGGGCGGCGGCGAGCGCTGGCGGCGTGCCTCCTGGCGACCCTGATCTGCGGCTGCGGCCGGCGGGGCCCGCGGGTGGAGATGGTGGAAGGCGTCGTCGTGCTCGACGGAAAGCCGGTCGAGGCCGCGACGGTCTTCTTCTCGCCCGTCACGGCGGCCGGTGAGGCCACCGGCTTGCCGGCCGCCGGGCGGACCGGCCCCGACGGGAGCTTTCGGCTCAACGCCGGCGGCGGTGCCACGCCGGGCGCGGGCACCGCGGTGGGCGACTACGTCGTGACCGTGATCAAGCAGGAATCGAGACCGGTGCCGCCGCCCGACCTCAATGCACCGCCGACGGCCCTCCCGGAGCCGGAGATCCGCGATCTCCTTCCGGCCGTCTACAAACTCGCCACGACCTCGCCGTTGCGGGCGACGGTGAAGCCGGGCACCAACACCTACCGCTTCGAACTCGACTCGAAGCCGCGGGGATCGCCAAAGGGTGACCGATAACGTTCCAGTTTCTGCCCGATTGCAGCAAGTTCCGGCGACGGTCGCCATCGCCGAGTAGCCTACCAATCGACCCCTGATGCGTGAGACAATGCATGCCGCTGCCCCGCTTTTCGTTCGGTGTCGGAGACCGCTTCGCCCACGAGGCCGAGGCCCAACTCGCCGCCTTCGAGCAGCTCGCTAGCCACGGCGTGATCGCTGCACCGGTCTGGAACAAGTCGCATCGCGAGCACTCGTTTGTGGGCAGCGAACCGGCAAGCGTGCGCGAGGCCGCCGCTGCGGCCGTCGCCGCCCGTGGCTGGAGCCACCCCTGGTTTGTCGATGCCGACCACATCCGCCTGGAGACAGTCGCCGGCTACCTCGCCACTGCCGACTTCTTCACGATTGACGTCGCCGACGCGATCGGCAGGCCCGCCGCGGCCAGTGACGTGGAGGCCTTCCTGGCCCGGCACCCGGAGCTCGCCGCGCCGGTGGCGATCGCCGGGATCGAGACGCCGCTGCCGCTCTCGGCCGACGAGACCCGCCGCATCGCGAGGCACTACCTCTCGGCCTGCCGGGAAGCGGGCGCTCTCTGGCGGCACATCGCCGACTCGAAGGAGTCGTTCGTCACGGAAGTCAGCATGGACGAGACCGACGCGCCGCAGACCCCGCCGGAACTGCTGGTGATTCTCGCGATGCTTGCTGACGAAAAGATCCCGGTCGACACCATCGCCCCAAAGTTCACCGGCCGCTTCAACAAGGGCGTCGACTACGTCGGCGACCTGGAGCAGTTCACCCGTGAGTTCAACGACGACGTCGCCGTGCTCGCCCATGCGGCGGCCGCCTACGGCCTGCCGGCATCGCTGAAGCTCTCGGTGCACTCCGGCAGCGACAAGTTTTCGCTCTACCCCGTGATCCGCGAGGCGGCTGCCCGCACCGGTGCCGGGTTCCACATCAAGACCGCGGGCACAACCTGGCTCGAGGAGCTGATCGGCCTGGCCGAAGCGGGCGGCGACGGGCTGGAGCTGACCCGGGAAATCTATGCCGCCGCGTACGCCACCATCGATGCCCTGACCGCTCCCTATGCGGCGGTGATCGATATCGACCGCAGCCGGCTGCCCGATCCGGGCGAGCTCCGCCGCTGGAGCGGCCCGGAACTCGCCGCGGCGATCCGCCACGTGCCGAGCCACTCGGCCTTCAACGCGTCGGTCCGGCAACTGCTGCACGTCGCCTTCAAGCTCGCTGCCAAGGAGGGCCGTCGCTACACCGACCTCCTCGTGGCCAACCGCGAGGTGGTCGCCAAACAGGTCACTGAAAACCTCTTTGAGCGGCATATGCGGCCGCTGTTTTTGGCAGACGGTCCTTGCGGAGGCTCCGCATGAGATCGGCGATCACGATCAGCCTCGTGCCGGAGGCCCGCCGGGGCCCGTTTGTCTTTCACTGCCGCCAGCCTGGCGAGGCGAGCGACCTGCCCACACTCGCCGAGGCCTGCGGCCAGGCGGCCGAGCTGGGGTTCGACGCGGTGGAGATCTTTGCCGCCAGCGCCGAGGCCTTTCCAGCTGACGAACTCACCGATCTGCTCGCCGCCCACCGGCTCGCGCTGGCCGCGGTCGGCACCGGTGCCGGCTGGGTCTGCCGGCAGCTCTCGCTGGTCGACCCCGACCCGGCCGTGCGGCGGCGGGCGATCGCCTTCATTGAAGGCATGATCGACACCGCCGCGGGCTTCTCGGCCCCCGCCATCCTTGGCTCGATGCAGGGCCGCTCGAGCGAGGCCGTGCCGCTGGAAACGGCACGGCA